>NCDW01000143.1 GCA_002280395.1 Flavobacteriales bacterium 32-35-8 | reverse complement strand
GACGTGTTACTGAATGAAATTTTACCATAGGCATTATCCAAAGAGCTGCCATTTACATTCATCTTAACGTTACTTCTTAAAATAGATATGCTGTCTTTCTTTATAAAATTTAATGCATTTAAATTGGCATAACCTATATTGGCTTCGAAATCATACTTATTATCTTTTTCTGAAAAATCTACCAATCCATTAAAATTTAGCATTAAATTTTCATCATTTGAAATAAGGTTTCCGTCAAATATTTTGTTTCTAACATTGCCTTCAACTTTTATAGATGTATAGTTATAATCGTTATACTCTATTTCGAAAATATTACCAATGACTTGTGTATTTATGGTTGCAGCAATAAATCCTTGTCCTTTAACATCAACATTTAAAGACCCTAAACCAATCATTGGGTCGTTTAAAAAACCTCCAAAATCAAAATTTTCAAAAGCGATATTACCTTTGTAAATAGCGTTATCAATATCATTAATTTTATTTATTTCCAGTTTAGAATCGAGAAAGCCTAAATCGGTATCTATTTGAATATTGGCTTTAACCGTGGAAGATGTAACTTCAGATTTTCCAGCTATAGTAAATTTACCCAGTTTATCGAAAGCACTTGGAATGGAAGCCCCTAGAACATTCGGCAACATTGCTTTTAAATCTTTATAAGTTGAAGAAAGATTTGTAAAACTTCCGTCCATATAAAAATTATCCGGTTCGCTATTAAATAGGTTTTTAAAGTGCATATTACCATAAACTTGGGTATTGGTGTTGGTGTTCAATTCCACATCACCAACATACAAATCGTTTAAGGTTCCCGTTAAATCGGCACTAAAAGTAGCTAGTTGGTTTTTACCGAATTCATTATAAAAAATATTAAGCTCGTCCAACAAAATGCTGGAATCCTCAAAATTCGCAACTATCTTTACTTTATTTTCAAAATCTATAAAATCTTCCCTGTTATAAACAAATTGTAAATAGCCTTTTAAATTCGAGTGAGGTGTTTCGATATCAAGACTGGAAAATATCATGTCTTTTAATGTATATGAAAAATTGGTGGTCATATTTTTCATTTCAAAACCCCTATGATCTTTAAAAGCCAAAGTATTTATTCTTGCACTAACATCACTGCCATTAATTAAAAAGTTGGTGGCATTAATGTTTAAATTATAAAACGCTAAAAGCTTGGCCGTTTCTTTATTTTCATCGGACAATTTAAAAATCCCATTATAAATGGAAACATCACTGGAAGACATTAAAAAATGACTCTCTTCAACCCTTGGGTTATCATCTTCAAATTTGGCTACAAAAACATCTAAATTGGTATCATTTTCTCCTTGATAGGTTTTAATATTAAAGACCAAATCCATAATATCTATATCTCCAAAAGCCAATTTACCATTAATCAAATTCCTTACACTTAAAATGGATGTGTTTAATTCAGCGATGCTAATCAGTGTGTCTTTTTTATAATCTTCTACATAAATTTGCTTAAGCTCAACATCGCCATTAAATTGCAATCCCACCCTTCCAATACTGATATTGGTGCCAAATTCTTCATTAAGTCGGTTGGTGGCATATTTACCAAGTCGGGTTTGTATGGCAGGAATAGATAATATTAACACCAAAATGATGAACAGTAGCAGTAGTACGCCTACCATTTTCAATGCTATATTTAAGACTTTTTTGATACGTTGAGAGGTTTTATCTTGTTAATAATAAATCACATTTCCCTAGCAAATACTCGATTAAAAAAAATTTAAGGCAAACTACTTAAACCATTTTTAAACATTTATTAAAAAAATAAATGAGTAGTTTTGCAAATACGGATAATTGAAAGCATCAGACTTTTAATTATTTTCAAAATTAACAATTATTGTGCCTAATTTTAACTTATGGCTCCACAAAATATTTATATACTGGGAATTGAGTCTTCTTGCGATGATACTGCGGCTTCCGTAATACATAACGGACGTATCTTAAGTAATGTTATTGCCAACCAAAAAATACATGAAGAATATGGTGGCGTGGTGCCAGAATTGGCTTCCAGAGCACATCAACAGAACATTGTTCCTGTAGTAACGCAAGCTCTTAAAAAAGCAAATATAACCAAAGACCAACTCCATGCCATTGCGTTTACGCGTGGTCCCGGACTTATGGGTTCGCTTCTTGTTGGGACTTCTTTTGCGAAATCGTTGGCTTACGGATTGGATATTCCACTTATAGACGTAAACCACATGCAAGGACATATTCTGGCCCATTTTATAGATGAAGATGGTTATAATAAACCACCGTTTCCATTTTTGGCGATGACCATTTCTGGTGGACATACACAAATCGTGAAGGTGAATCATTATTTTGATATGGAAGTAATTGGCGAAACCATTGATGATGCCGTTGGTGAAGCATTTGATAAAAGTGGAAAAATATTGGGCTTGGGTTATCCTGCCGGACCAGAAATGGATAAAAGAGCGCAATTGGGAAATCCGAAAGCTTATCAGTTTACCAAACCAAAAATAGATGGTTTAAATTTTAGTTTTTCAGGGTTGAAAACAGGGATTTTATATTTTATCCAGAATGAAACCAAAAACAATCCCAATTTTATAGCAGAGAACATCAATGACATTTGTGCCTCTATTCAACACACCATTATTGGTATTTTAATTGATAAATTAAAATTGGCTGTTAAAGAAACGGGTATCAAACACATTGCTATTGGCGGTGGCGTATCTGCAAACTCTGGTATTAGAAAAGCATTGAAAGATGGTGAACAAAAATTCGGGTGGACAACATACGTACCTAAATTTGAATTTACGACCGATAATGCTGCGATGATTGCCATTGTAGGTTATTTAAAATATTTAGATGGTGATTTTGCTGAACAAAATGTAGCGGCTTCGGCACGACTGAAAATTTGAAGCCCTACCCAACCTTCCCAAATGGAAGGAGTTTGTAACAAGTTTAAAAATTACTTTTAACTTTTAATTTTTCACTTTTAACTTAACTAGATGCAGCTTTTCTACAATCCAGACATTACTGAAACCACAAGTGAGTTTTCTTTTTCTAAAGAAGAAAGCAATCATATTGTAAAAGTGTTGCGTAAAAATATGGGAGATATGCTACACATCACCAATGGCGAGGGTTGGCTATTTACTGCCGAAATCACACTGGCTGATATAAAAAAATGTTTGGTGAAAATAGTTGACAAATCCCTTCAACCAAAAAGAAACTACCAGTTGCATTTAGCCGTTGCGCCTACAAAAATGAACGACCGCTACGAATGGTTTTTAGAGAAAGCGACTGAAATCGGAATAGATGCCATCACTCCTATTATCTGCGACCATAGCGAACGTAAAATTGTAAAAACCGACCGTTTTGAAAAAATCGTGCAGTCGGCCATGAAGCAATCTTTAAGTTATTATTTACCTAAACTTAACGAACCTATTCTCTTTAAGGATTTCATAAATCAGGATTTTGTGGGCGATTTATTCATTGCCCATTGTGAGGAATCCGATAAAAAATCTTTGAAAAATGAGCTTAAACCCAATTCAGACATCACTATTTTAATCGGGCCCGAAGGCGATTTCAGCGTTAAAGAAATTAAAATGGCAATTGAAAATAAATTTATTCCCGTAACTTTGGGAAACACCAGATTACGCACAGAAACTGCTGCTATTGTGGCTTGCCACAGTGTTGCTTTTATCAATGAATGATATGAAAACAACTTCCATCTTTTTTTCTTTTATCTTTTGTCTATTATCTTTCATCTCCTTTTCACAAGAAATAGCTTTACTTAAATACAAAGGCGGCGGCGATTGGTATGCCAATCCAACAGCTTTAAAAAATTTAATTGCGTATTGCAACTCGAATATCAATACCAAAATCGACCCAAAACCAAAAGAAGTTGAAGTCGGCAGCCAAGATATTTTTCAGTATCCTTTTTTGCACATGACGGGACATGGAAACGTTTTTTTCAGCGAAACGGATGCCGAAAATTTGCGTAATTATTTAGTTTCTGGAGGGTTTTTACATATTGATGATAATTACGGTATGGAGCCATACATCACCAAAGAGCTTAAAAAAGTGTTTCCTGATAAAGATTTAGTCGAATTGCCTTCCAATCACGGTGTTTTTAATACGGTTTATAAATTTCCTGAAGGTTTGCCAAAAATCCATGAACATGATGGCAAACGTCCGCAAGCATTTGGTATTTTTCACGAAGACCGATTGGTGTTGTTATTCACTTTTGAAAGCGATTTAGGCGATGGCTGGGAAGACCCCGATGTGCACAACGACCCCGCCGATGTTAGGGAAAAAGCCCTTAAAATGGGTGCCAATATTGTGAAATATGCTTTTGAAAATTAGACGTAGCCACCAATGCACTAATATTTATGAATGATATCTTAAAAATCATTTTTTCTTTCTTTGACTTTTCTTCTGAACATAGCTTAAAAGAAAAAAATACTTTGAACAAAAAACAAAAAATAATAGTATCCTCAATTGTTATACTATGTTTGGTCATCCCGTTAATTATTATTTTTATTATCGAAAGTAAAAAATAAACAAATGAATTCTTATCAAGACAACTAAACAACAAACAACTCAACGATTAAACGATTAAACAACAAACAACTAAAAACCAGTGCAGTTAACCCACTACAACACCAGCTTCCAAAAACGCACATTCCCAATAATTTTAGTTTGTGATAACGTTACCAATGCACCCAATATGGGAAGTTTATTTAGAACGGCAGACGCTTTTGGAGTTGAAAAACTAATCCTTTGTGGTAAACATATTGAGCTTGGAAGAAAAATGACCAAAACGTCCAGAGCGACTGAAAAAGTGGTGAATTATGAAATTTCAGAATCCGCTTCAAACGTTGTGACAGATTTAAAAACACAAGGCTACCAAATTATTTCGCTTGAAATTACTAATTCTAGTATTCCCATTCATACTTATAAATTTTCCATAGAAAAACCAATGGCATTAGTGATTGGCGATGAAAATTTTGGAATTTCAGAAGCTATCTTAAAAAACTCGGATGCCATTGTTCATATTGATATGTTCGGACAAAATAGTAGTATGAATGTGGTACAAGCCACAAATATTGCTTTATATGAAATCACTAAGCAACTTTTATAGCCGATTTGCTATATTTACTAAATGAATTCAAAAATAATAGCAAGCGGTATTCTAAGGGCATTGTCCATTATCATTGGCGTTGCTATTTTGCTTTTTTTCTTATATGAAATACGGTCTGTTTTGGCTTATTTGGCCATTGCAGCCGTTATTTCACTAATAGGAAGGCCCATTGTATTATTCTTAAGAAGACGCTTCAAGTTTAAAAATACAATTGCAGTCATAGTAACCATGGCATTGCTAATCGCTGTTTTTTTAGGCATCATGAGCTTGTTTATTCCTTTGGTTATTGAACAAATCAACAACTTATCCTTATTAAACATTGAAGAACTCCAAAGGAATCTAGAGGATTTATACATGCAAATCATTCATTATTTTCAATTGAATGAGTTAGATGTTAAACAATCTTTCAACGACTATAATGTATTTTCTAAAATTGATTATTCCATAATTCCCGCTTTTTTTAATTCCGTTTTAAGTGGCATTGGTGATTTTACTGTTGGGTTTTTCTCTGTATTATTCATCTCTTTTTTCTTTTTAAAAGACAGTCAACTTTTTGAAAATGGCATTCTCATGTTCATTCCTGATAGTAAAGAAAGCAGATGGAAAAACTCATCAACTAAAATAAAGGATTTATTATCCAGATATTTTAATGGCCTTATTTTACAAATGGTCATTCTGTTCATTCTTTATATGATTGTTTTGGTTGTTTTCGGAATTAATAACGCCATCATCATTGCTTTTTTATGTGCCTTGCTGAATTTAATTCCGTATGTGGGACCTTTAATAAGCCTCGTTTTAATTGTTATTCTGACTATGACCAGCAATTTGGGAGCAAGTTTTAGTGAGGTTATTTTCCCAAAAACCATCTACGTTGTCATTGGTTGTTTAATAGCACAATTCATAGACAATAATTTAAGTCAGCCCATCATTTTTTCAAAAAGTGTGAAGTCGCATCCATTGGAAATATTTCTAATCATTATCATAGCAGGCATTCTTTTTGGCATTATTGGTATGATGGTCGCAGTACCGGGCTACACGG
>NCDW01000142.1 GCA_002280395.1 Flavobacteriales bacterium 32-35-8 | reverse complement strand
TTTGCTTTATTGGATTTGGTTGACACCTATCAATTCCATTTAAAAAATACCATTATAATGGAAACAGGTGGTATGAAAGGCAGACGGAAAGAACTAATAAGGGACGAGCTTCACAAAACATTAAAAGAAGGCTTTGGTGTTGAAACTATACATAGTGAATATGGCATGACCGAATTGTTGAGCCAAGCATATTCCAAAGGAAATGGTATTTTTAATTGCCCGAATTGGATGCGCATATTAAGCAGAGACACTGAAGACGCTTTAAATATTCTACCTATTGAAAAAACGGGAGGCTTGAATATTATAGATTTGGCCAACATTAATTCTTGTTCTTTTATTGCTACACAAGATTTAGGAAAGGTTTATAAAGACGGCTCGTTTGAAGTTATTGGACGCTTTGATGATTCTGATATTCGTGGTTGCAATCTCATGGTGATTTAATCATTAATAGATTAATTCAAAAAATAAAATAACTTTTGTGTAAGTTTTACAAAAACCTCCCGACAAACCAATAACTATGATAAAGAAAGATTTTCTTAATTTATAGTTTAGTTTGGTTGGTTAGTTGAAAAAACCTGATGTTCCCCATCAGGTTTTTTTTATTTTAAACACAATACAAAATAGTTTTTCTTACCACGTTGAAGCAATACAAACTTATTGTTTATCAAATCTTTTGATGTGATGGTATAATCTTCAGTTACTTTTTCTTTATTCACAGAAATTGAATTCTCCTTTAGCGCTCTTCTGGCTTCTCCATTCGACTTTAAAAAACCTCCTTTTTCAGCCAAGGCAGCGATGATATCCAATCCGTTTTCAATGTCTATTTTTGAAATTTCCGTTTGCGGAACACCATCAAATACATCTAAAAAAGTTTGCTCGTTAAGTTGTTTTAAATCATCACTTGTAGAATTCCCAAACAAAATCTCACTTGCTTTTATGGCATTTTCTAAATCGTCTTTAGAATGCACCATGATAGTGATTTCTTCTGCGAGGCGTTTTTGTAACACTCTTAAATGCGGAGCTTCCTGATGTTTTTTTATTAAAGTATTAATTTCAGATTCAGATAAAAAAGTGAATATTTTAATATATTTTTCGGCATCAATATCACTTGTGTTCAACCAATATTGGTAAAATTTATAAGGGGATGTTCTATTGGCATCCAACCAAATATTACCACCTTCGGTTTTTCCGAATTTAGTACCATCGGCTTTGGTTATTAAAGGCCAAGTTAAGGCAAATCCTTTTCCTCCATCTATACGTCTAATCAACTCAGTTCCCGTGGTGATATTCCCCCACTGGTCGCTACCACCCATTTGAAGTGTGCATTGTTTATTGCGGTATAAGTATAAAAAATCGTAACCTTGCACCAATTGATAGGTAAACTCTGTAAAGCTCATCCCTACTGATGAATCAGATGACAAACGTTTTTTTACCGAATCTTTAGCCATCATATAATTTACCGTAATATGTTTACCCACATCGCGAATAAATTCAAGAAATGAAAAATTTTTCATCCAGTCGTAATTATTCACCATAACCGCAGCATTATTAGCTTCACTATCAAAATCCAGAAAACGCGACAATTGTTCTTTTATAGCATTTTGATTATGGATAAGTGTTTCTTCATTAAGCAAATTACGTTCATTCGATTTTCCGGAAGGATCGCCAATCATACCTGTTGCACCACCTACTAACGCAATAGGCTTGTGACCTGACAATTGAAAATGTTTAAGACCCATAACGCCTACCAAATGCCCAATATGTAACGAATCGGCTGTAGGATCTATCCCAACATACGCAGAACGCATGGCTTCCAATAAATGTTCTTCAGCTCCTGGCATGCTATCTTGTATCATGCCTCTCCAGGTTAATTCTTTAACAAAATTCTTAATCATTAATTCCTTGTTTTTAGTAAACTAGGGCAAAGATAAAAATCAATGTATAATTACTTAAGTATTATGAATAATTCTTTAATTTAGTTGCATGATTTTAGTAACAGGAGGTACTGGTTTAGTTGGTTCGCATTTACTTTACAAGCTTGTAAGCACAAATGAAAAAGTAAGGGCCATCTATAGGAATGAACAAAAACTTGAGACAGTAAAAAATGTATTTTCTACTTATACAGACAACTACAAATCACTTTTTGAAGCTATTGAATGGGTTGAAGCCGACATCTTGGATATTCCTTCACTAACTGAAGCCTTTAAAGGTATTTCTTATGTATATCATTGTGCCGCATTGGTGTCTTTCGAACCCAATAAATACCATATTTTAAGGAAGATTAACATTGAAGGCACTGCCAATATTGTAAATTTTTGTACTTCACACAACATTAAAAAATTGTGTTACGTAAGTACTATTGCAACGTTAGGACAAACGCTAAATAAAGAACCCATAACCGAGGAAACCATTTGGAATCCTGAAACTGATAACAACGTGTACGCCATTACAAAATATGGTGCTGAAATGGAAGTTTGGCGTGCTACACAAGAAGGACTGGATGCTGTTATTGTAAATCCCGGTGTTATTTTAGGTGCTGGAATTTGGAATGATGGAAGTGGAAGTTTATTTAAAAAAGCTTACAAAGGCTTTAAATATTACCCTAAAGGAACCGTGGGCTTGGTATCTGTTGAAGATGTTATTTCAATTATGATAGCCCTTTTGAAAAGTGATATTAAAAACGAACGCTTTGTTTTAGTGGCCGAAAACTGGACTTTCAAGAAGTTTTTACAAGTGTTGGCAAAATCAGTAAACAAAACCCCTCCAGAAAAATTAGCCTCGCCTTGGCTTTTGCAAATTATGTGGAGATTGGATTGGTTAAAATATTCATTAACAGGAAAACCAAGAAAACTGACTAAACAATTAAGTAAATCTTTGTCTTCCGAAACGTACTATAGCAATGAGAAAATAAAATTGGCTTTGAATTTTGGTTTTCAATCCGTTGAAGGAACCATTTCTAATATTGGGAACCTGTATCTGAAACAGGTTTAATCAGTTTCCCTTTTTATATCTATTTTTGTACCAATAGCTTCTGTAGAATCCTTATTCGTTAACAATTGCAAGGAATCTTTTATTCTTTGCTCACTTATTTCCTTTTGTTCTAACGCTTCATAAAAACTGCTAAGTGCTTCCAAACTGTCTTTTACTTTAGCGTAAATTTCTTCGTAATCCTGGAGATGATACGCGTAATAATTATTGCTTAAGGTAAACTGTGTACTATCTATATTATATTTTTTATAAATATACTTCTTCGATTGTATATTATTGCTATCCAAAACTTTTATATCATCTGCCGCTGTTACAGATGCTATAAGCTTTAAGTCTATTAAAATATTAACCATTTCTGCCTTAGAAATCAAGTTCTTCGGTTTTTCAGGTTCTTTAAATTTATAGCAAGAAACCACAAACAATAAAACAATAGTATATGGAATAAATGTTTTCAACATTATCTATTAAAAGTTAATCGTTTAGCAACTTTTATATCACTAAACTTAGAATTATTATAAACCAAACTTCCGTTCAAGAACGTTTGCGTAATTCTAGATTTAAACGTTGTACCTTCAAATGGAGACCAACCACATTTGTACAAAATATTTTCCTTTTTCACCGTCCATGGATTATTCAAATCTACCACTACCAAATCCGCAAAATAACCTTCTTTAATAAATCCTCTTTTTTCTATTTGAAATAATATGGCTGGGTTATGGCACATTTTTTCTACCACTTTCTCAAGGGTAATTTTTCCTTTATGGTACATTTCTAGCATGGCTGGAAGGGCGTGCTGAACCAATGGCCCACCAGATGGTGCTTGACTGTAAACGTTTTTCTTTTCCTCCATAGTATGTGGCGCATGGTCTGTGGCAATGACATCTATTCTGTCATCTAATAAAGCCTCCCATAATATTTCTCTATCCTCTTCTGTTTTAACAGCTGGATTCCATTTTATAAGCGTGCCTTTTGTGTCATAATCCTTATCTGTAAACCATAAATGATGGATGCAAACCTCGGCCGTAATTTTCTTTTCCTTTAAAGGGATTTTATTGGAGAACAAATCTGTTTCTATGCCTGTTGACAAATGAAAAACATGCAATCTAGCACCTGTTTTTATTGCTAATTCAATAGCTTTTGAAGATGATAAGTAACATGCTTCGGCACTTCTTATTTCTGGATGGTATTTAATTGGAATATCCTCCCCAAACTTCTCTTTATAAATTTCTAAATTTGCTTTTATGGTCGATTCATCTTCACAATGTACGGCAATTAACAATTTGGTTTTTGAAAAAATATTCTCCAAAACCTTTGGGTCATCTACCAACATATTCCCTGTGGACGAACCCAAAAACAATTTTAAAGCCGCCACTTTTTTGGGATCCACTTTTAAAATTTCATCTAAATTATCGTTGGTACCACCAAACATAAACGAATAGTTTGCCAATGAGGTTTTAGAGGCTATCTCAAACTTTTTCTCTAATTCTTCTATGGTTGTTGTTTGCGGATTCGTGTTTGGCATTTCTATAAAAGATGTAATCCCACCTGCTATGGCCGCTCTAGATTCGGTTTCTATCGTAGCTTTTTGGGTCAACCCCGGCTCTCTAAAATGCACTTGATCATCAATCACGCCGGGCAACACATATTTCCCTTCGGCATCAAAAACTATCACATCGGCAGATTTAGCACTTATAGAATCGTTGATTTCCTTTATATAATTTCCTTCAATTAAAATATCGCCCTTTCTTGTTGTTCCTTCATTAACAATATGGGCGTTTTTTATAAGTATGGTTTTCGTCTTCATGGTTTTAGTACTTTTTAAAAATACTTCTGAGTTTCATGGATATTACACCGAAAATAGCTTCAGAAATAATGCCTTTACTTAATTTAGACTCTCCTTTGGTTCTGTCGGTAAAGATAACAGGAACTTCAATTATTTTAAATTTTTTAAGATAGGTTTTAAACTTCATTTCTATTTGAAACGCATATCCAATAAACTTGATTTTATTTAAATCCAAAGCCTCTAAAGTCTCCCGTTTATAGCAAACAAAACCCGCTGTGGTATCGTTGATTTTCATCCCCGTGATAACCCTTACATATTTAGATGCCAAATAAGACATAAGCACCCTTCCCATAGGCCAATTAACGACATTCACACCCGTTACATACCTAGAACCAATAGACATGTCGGCACCTTGTAACGCACAGGCGTTATATAATTTTATTAAATCTTTGGGATCATGTGAAAAATCGGCATCCATTTCAAAAATATATTTGTAGGATCTGGCTAAACACCATTTAAAACCATAAATATAGGCAGTTCCTAAACCTTGTTTACCGTTTCTGGAAATTAAAAACAATGTTCCCTGAAACTCATTTTGGAGTTCCTTAACCTTATTTGCTGTTAAATCTGGAGAATTGTCATCAATTATAAGCACATGAATATCAGATGATTGATCATAAACAGCCCTTATAATAGCTTCTATATTAGCAATTTCGTTGTAAGTTGGAATGATGACAATAGCGTCCTTCATATAGTGATGTAAATAAAACCTGCTTTTTTTAGCAAATGTACATTTTTTATAAGACTCTTTTTTTTAAATATTCCTTAATAATTATATACAATGTGTGAATAATTATAATAATTTTATGGCATGCTTCGAGAGGTTACTTCGTATGATTTGTTTACCATTTTAATGGTTATTGGCTTGGTTTTTATTGCCATAGCTAAGTTAATTTCGCCCAGACGTTTCGACGATTTCATGCTTGTTATAGGAAACTCCAAATACTTGAAAATATACATAAAAGAGCAAAAATTTTTCGACAAATTTGATGCCTTGCTCTTTATTAATTTAATCATCTCAGCTTCCATTTTTGGCTTCTTAATTTACGATTTCACCATTAAACATAACCAGCCTACACCTAATATTATGTTTAAATTGACGGTTGGTATTGGGGTTTTTATTTTAATTAAGGTTCTTTTGGAACGTTTAATTGCAAGCCTCTTTGAAATTGATAAATTGATAGATGATTATCTTTTTCAAAAAATAACCTATAAAAATTATTTAGGCATTTTATTATTACCTATAAATGCACTATTACTATTTAGTTTCAGTCCTACTTTAAAAATTCTTTACATCATTATCATTTTATTGTTAATTGTTAATATAGTTGGTGTAATTACAACATTTAAAGCCCATCAAAGTTCACTGAAAAGAAACTTGTTTTATTTTATTTTGTATCTTTGCACACTTG
>NCDW01000141.1 GCA_002280395.1 Flavobacteriales bacterium 32-35-8 | reverse complement strand
AACAACAATAATAATAATATGAATAGCAACAACTTTAACAATAACACAGCGAACGGCAGCAATATGAATAATTTCAGTGTATCCTTTTGAAATTAGAGTGCCTTTTAATTTCAAAACTTTAAGCTCACTGCTATTATCAATTTCTTTTTTAACTCTTAGCTTAATAGTTTTATCCATCGGTTTATTTTTTGATTTTCATTTTACGCACAATAATAATATATTACGCTAATAAAACTTGATTTACTTTCTATTCTACAAACAAAAAAGAGACTTGTGAGGTCTCTTTTTGGAATTAATTATATCTTTTATAAAAGGTTTATTTAGCCTTCAATAATTTTTCCAAATACTCAACCTTATCTTTTTCGGCTTGAACTAAGCGCTCGTAAAGTTTTCTGTTTCCGTCATATGCTTCAATCAATTTGTCAATAGGATTAAAAGTGCAATTGTAATTTAATGATGAAGCGTTATCCTGGTATGTGTTACCTATAATATTGAATACTGTTTCATCGCTATAATTTTTTATCGCCTCAGCAGATACCCCTAAAACTTCTGCGATTGCTTTTAATTTTTCTTCATCAACTGTTTCGCTTCCTTCAATGTTAGAAACTGACTGTTGACTTACACCAATAGCAATAGCCAATGCTTCTTGTTTCATACCTCTAAGCTCTCTGATTCGGCTTATATTCCTGCCAATATGTTTTGGTTTTGTTGCTGTTTCCATAGATCAAAGGTATTTAAAATTCTTTAATTTTTTTCAGATCGGTAAAATACAAGCTTGAATTAGTATGATACAATTCCGTTTAGTTCGGTACGGTACAATCTATTGTTTACTTGCATTGTGTTTTGAACAAAAATACAATTTTTCGAATAAGTATTAATTAAAAAAGCAAAATTATGAATGCAATTGAATTTTCACAGCAAAAAGAGTTGAAGGAAGTAATTACTGACCACATTAAAACATCTGCGATTTATTGTTTTGGCAGGCATGCAACAGCTTATAGTTCGAGCAGGAAAATTTATCCTGATAAAGAACTGCAAAAAGAACATAGTCATTTATACCTCTTAGTTTTTGTACAGGAGACCAAAGATAATGCTGTCAGTGATATAAGTGATAAGATAAAAGCAAAGACTCAGGGTACTTTGACCGCTACTGTTCTTATACACCACGTGCAGAGTCTAAAAGACCTCTGCCAAGACCAGCATTTTTTCTTTTGGCAGATCATGCAGAACGCAGAGCTATTATTTCAAGATATTAACAAGCCTCCTTATTTAAATATTAGCGAAACACCAAAAAGAAATTTAAAATCAACATCGCATTACATAGCATGGAGGAGGAATAATATTGCTACAATCTGGGGCTGGGTATATAATGATGATGATGCTTCTAGTTCAGATGAAGTAAAAATGTCCGCTCTTCATCAAATAGTGGAGCAAATCTGTTTGTCTTTGATCCGTGTCTTTGTAGGCTACACTCCTAATCATTTTGCTTTAGAGTATTTATTTAATCTCTGCGAATACTTTACTACCATAACTGCAGATTTTTTTCCCCGACAAACACGGGAAGACAAATCCATATTTAAACTTCTTAAGCAACAGCCCAACACGTTACGTTTTAGTAAGACTAACGATGTCGATTATTTATATTATGAGATAACGGAAGAGAGATGCGGTAAATTTAAAAAACAAGCCGATATAGTGATACAAAAAGAACTCGAGAGGTTAAGTCAAATTGAAATTATTGAAAATCAAATAACTGAAAATAAAAAATAATCATGGAAACAGATGGAGTTAAAGATATTGAAGCTATCAAGAGATTAACAGACATGTGTCTGAGAACCTTAAAACCTGTAGGGGACAAAAGCGGTTCATATGCTGCAGAAATTAGAGTGTTTGATTTTTTGGAACTTGCCTCAATTATTAGAAATCTTATAAAGTTATGTATTGTGGCTCTGGATCAAGATGGAGCTGAAGTTCCCATTACGATAAAAAATCAGTCAATTGACGTCGGGCTTATACTAGGAATTGCCTTGCAGTTATTTCCAATTGATGAATTTGAACTGCTAAATGAAATCAGCATATTATTCCCTGCTGATTCTAGAAAGGAAGATGAAAATATAATAAAAGACTAACAATCCATATAAGAATGACATTATCAATTAACCTGTTTCCATTTATAATTTTAATAAAACGCCGACTTTGGAGGCGTTTTCCAGCTCCCTGCATGGGCAAGTGGTTTTGAGCTGCGGAAAGTATTTCAAGCAGCTCAAAACACAACTTGCTATTTTCCTGCGAAAATATTATTGGATATGGTTTTAATGGAAAGGGCTTGGGGCCCTTTTTTTATTGTAATGGTTACAAAGTAATTTATTTTAAAGATATATCTAAATAAATCGGATCTTTCTCATATGGCAGTGTTATTGTTTAAGCTAGCAGACTGCGGAGAGATATATGATGCAATAATTGAGTTGTATCTTAAAATATTTTCTTTCAAGAAAAGGCTCAAGTATGCAGGGATGCAAGTAAGCAAGCATAAGGAAATGCAGGCATTCAAGTATACAAGTATACAAGTATACAAGTATACAAGTATACAAGTATACAAGTATACAAGTATACAAGTATACAAGTATACAAGTATGCAGGGATGCAAGTAAGCAAGCATGAGGAAATGCAGGCATTCAAGTATACAGTAATGTAAGCATGCAAGTATGCAGGGATGCAAGTATGCAGGGATGCAAGTATGCAGGTATTCAGGTGTGCAAGCCTACAGGTATTTGCCTATTTGCATAAGTGTTTTTAAAAGCATAAAATGTAAAAATACTTTTATGGTTTTTCCGGAAGCTTTGCGATTTTATTTCAGACAAACCTTGAAAAGATAATTGAACCTCACAATACAATAAAAATATCTTTTCCAAAGAAAACCGAAAATCGGAAAAAAGAAAAAGAAAGCAATTTCAAAGGACGGGATGCAGACAGGACAAAAGGAAACGGAATAAGTCCCGAAGGGTGGTTTGTGAGGCACGAGCTAACCATTATGCCGTAGTCTTTTGGACAGGCTCATCCAGCACGTCCTACCTTGGTTTTCTTTTTATTATTTCTTTGAGTAAAATATAAAGTCCAATCCGTACAAAGAGACTGAACAAAGCAAAGATGAGGAATTAAATAAACCAAGAAAAACCCGTTTAGGGATTTAGGTATTCACTAAATCCAGTGATAGGGTTTGTCTTTGCGGTTCAGATAGCAATACATCTCTTCCTTTTTGAGTTCGGGAAAGAATTTAAGAGCATTCTCAATGGCATAGTTGGGAAGAAAGAAAATCTCGTCACGGATAGAAGTAATTACTTTTTCACGACCATAAAAACGGACGATTTCGTCAATTTGATCCTGACCTCCACGCTCAACAATACGAGCAATTACCATTTTATATCCTCCATCCCAGTCAATACTGTCGAATCTAAAATCCCAGAAGAATTTAGGGTGAAGATTAGGTATATGTTTGGTTAATGGCTTCATTGTTTTTTTAATTGGTGTAGTATCAAATATAAGTTTTTTTTTGCTTAATTACCTGCGAAATCCTCTCTTTTTGTTGGGATTAATCGGTAAATCCTGGCTTTCTGATTTAAATTTATACAAAGGATTTTTTACTGCCAGTTCCAGCCGTTTTTGGATAATTTTCCAGTTTTGCTCTTTTTCTTTCAGCATATCTATACCTTCAAAGGTAGTAATCTTGTCATATGTATTCAGACCTATGGAAGCCCAGTAGGGATCCTTATCATATTTTCTCTGATAGGCTTGTAGGTAGAACTTTAATGGTTCTCGTTCAAGCATAAAGTACATGTCAACAAAATCCTTGTACCTGTCTCCGCTCTGATGAATCGCATGGAGTTTCATTGCTCCAATATCTTCATTGGAAATCATGCGGACTCCTTCAGCTGTTTCCACGGAATTCAGAAGAGGGTAATTGTGTGTAACAATATCGACTTTTATATCATCGATGTAGGTAAGAACAGTGTTCGGGAAGAACTGGCTTTCCTTTTCATTTACATCGTAAGTGTCATGCAGATATTTGAGCATCATCTGCGAATTAAAAGTTTTTGTTGTAAAAAGATCTAGATCCACTGATAAGCGATGTCCCAGTCGTAAGGCTAACGCCGTACCGCCGACCAATATATAGTCTTTCAATTTTTCATCTTTCATAAGCCTTTGGAGAAGTTCCCACATCTCCTTGCTAACTGTTTCTTTGTAAAGCATAATTTCACGTTTCTCATGAAATTAATCCCGAAAGCGAGGCACTCTTAGAAAGGGTCCTGTCGTGGCTTTGTTTGACGGAAGTTGTCCTTAAGGCGAAAATCAACATGCGGAAATAGTAAGCCAAATGCTTCCATATTCTCCAATATCCAGAGGCCATTACCAATGATAAAGTATATTGGTTTTTAAATTGTTTAAACGAAACCAGTAATAACGGTAATGGAAAGCAACGGCAAAACTACCTCGCATAAAGGAGGCAGGCATCCCAAGAAAGATCCCGCCGTTCACCGCTATTCTATTAGCCTTAGTGCTGAGGAAAATGCACGATTCCTTTCTCTCTATGAAGCTTCACGAATGGATGTAATGGCCCATTTTATTACGGCATGTGTCTTCCAAAAAGGCATTACAATCGTAACGGTTGACAAGGCAACCATGGATTACTATATGCGCCTGACCACCCTATTCGGACAGTTCAGGGCTGTAGGAACCAATTATAACCAAGTGGTAAAAATACTGTACCGCAATTTTTCTGAAAAGAAAGCCGCAGCCTATCTCTATAAATTGGAAAAACAGACAGCAGAAATGGCGGTATTGTGTCAAAAAATCATTCTACTAACTGAAGATTTTGAAGCAAAATACCTGAAAAAATGATAGCGAAAATCGGAAGAGGGAGCAATCTTTATGGTGCATTGGTGTACAATCAACTCAAAGTGGAAAATGATAATGGGCAGGTTTTGTATACCAATAAGATAATTGAAACTCCTGATGGCAGTTATGCCACCAGTCAACTGTTGCGTTCTTTTGAACCGTACTTGCTTGCCAATCGAAAGACTGAAAAACCAATATTACATATCTCTCTCAATCCTGATCCGAACGATAAAGTAAGTGATGAACAATTTGAAAAGCTGGCTCAGGAGTATATGCAGAAAATGGGTTACACAGAACAGCCTTTTGTGGTATTCAAGCATACAGATATTGACCGTACCCATATTCATATTGTATCGGTTTGCGTGGATGAAAATGGCAGGAAAATATCGGATAAATTTGAAAAAAGACATTCGATGAATGTCTGTCGGGAATTGGAAAAACAATTCTGCTTGATATCGGCTATCGAGAAAAAGCAAAATCCACAAAATCAAATATTCAAACCAGTTGATTATAAGGCTGGTGACATAAAGAGCCAGATGGCTTCGGTAATCCGTCATTTACCAAAGAACTATAAATTTGAGGGTTTCGGCGCCTACAATGCCCTGCTTTCCCTTTTCAATATTACCGCTGAAGAAGTCAAGGGTGAATTTGATGGAATCCCAAAACAAGGACTGGTATATTTTGCATTAAATGAAAAGGGAGAAAAAGCAAGCAATCCTTTTAAAGCTTCGTTGTTCGGTAAACAGGCAGGATATGTTCACCTTCAACAACGCTATGCCCAGTCCAAAGAGTTGTTGAAAAATGAGCCATCCAAAGCTTTGCTTAAGACAACCATTGAGATGTGCTTGCAGACGGCATCGGATGAAAAAGAATTCAAAAAAAGGTTGTTGGAACGAGGTATTAATACCGTTGTAAGACGAAATACCGAAGGCAGAGTTTATGGAATAACGTTTATTGACCATAGTTCAAAATCCGTATGGAATGGTTCGCAATTAGGCAAAAACCTTTCGGCTAACGTATTCAATGACTGGTGGAATAATGGCACTAAAATAGAGCAGCCTGTACAGGGAAATGGTGTTTCAAAGAACAATGCGACTATAAATGAAGATGTCAAACAATCACACAAGCTGTTTGACTTTTTGGTTAAGGAAAATATGTCCTATAGCCACGAAGAAAACAACCTTATTGAAGTCTTTGGAGGGTTATTATCCAATGGAAAAGCAGAAGACTATGATGAAGAATTATTTGCCAACCAAACGAAAAAGAAAGCCAGACGCAAAAAAAGATAGTACATACTATCAATTTTAATCGCTAGCCTTTTTGTTGATTCACGACAAAGGAGTGATTCATCAAATTGGCTGTACCAACTCTTTTTAAAAACAAAGACTGNATAAGAAGGGATTGTCTTTATTTTTTTTATAACTGTTACTAATATTGCTTTGAGACTAATGCAGCCAAAGAGTTCCTAGGTGAGACTGTAATTACTCCTAAGCTGTCAGATGGTTTAAATTCATAAAACTTAAAAACAAACATCGTTTTAACAAAAGGCAAAGGAGGTGAAAAATGAAACAGGAATTTATCAATCAGACTGATGTAGAAGAATATATCTCAAAAAATTATGAAGATATAGAACGGGAAAAAGAACAAAAATTCGTAGATTTAATGATTGAAATTATTGTGTCATTAACATTGAAAGAATTATATGAAGAGGGTGATTAGATATTTAAGATTTAGTCAATTAGGGCAAAGTAATGGCTCGATTGAAAGGCAGGAATTGTATACCGATCAATACCTGCAATATAATAATATACAGTTGGTGGATTCGTTCATTGACAGAGGTAAAAGTGCCAAGACTTTTGACCGTCCAGATTTTATAAAATTACAGGCATTCATTGCCAAGCATTATAAATCGGTGGACTACCTTCTTGTAGACCAGCTTGACCGCTTTAGCAGGGATGCTGGTGAAGCTATGAGTTTGGTCAAACAATTCCAAAAAAAATACAGTATTCAGATTATCAGCGTGACCGAAGGGATCGTTTTTGATTATGATACACCGGGAAGCTTTTTCCGAGCAGGCCTACAATTGTTGCTAGCTGAAGAAGACAATATCAACAGGAGTATAAAAGTGCGTGGCGGACTCTATACAGCCCGTGCAAAAGAAGGTCGTTTCCTTACTAGAGAAAAACCTTTCGGCTACAGCAAGGTTGGAGAAGGAAAACAGCGCCACCTTGAAGTAAATGAGATAGAAGCTAAAATTGTCAAAACAATTTATGATATGTATCTGCGTGATGTGCCGTTATATAAAATCAAAGAAATAGCTTATCAATCAGGTTTTGACAGGAAAGGCAACATGGCTATTGATCGTGTGCTTGCAAATCCTGTTTATGCAGGGCTTGTAAGGGTTGAGCCGTTCAAAGATCTGCCGGGAGGTCTTTTTCCAGCCATTCATGAGCCAATAGTTGATAAGACAACATGGACAATGGTACAGTCCAAAATGAAGAAAGTTGATAAAGTAAAGGTAGTTATCGATGATGAAATACCGCTACGGGGCGTTGTAAAATGCCATTGTGGAACTCCGCTTACTGGTGCGCCTTCTCGTGGTAAATCTGGAAAATACTTCTACTATTATAAATGCAAGCATTCAAAACATAACAATATAAGTGCAATCAAAGCACATGAGCAATTCTTAAACGTCTGCGATCTCATGAGCGTTCCCGAAAGACAAATTAAAGAGATAAGAGATGGCAGTTACGCCTCAATTGAACAGGAAGTAAAGGCAAACAAGAAAAAAGTAGCAGACAAAAAACATGAGCTGGAGGAAGTACAGCGGCTATTAAATGCAGTAGAAGAAAAATGGTTTAGGAACGAGATAAACAAGGATACCTACGAAAGATGGTATTCAACCTACAGTGACCATATATTGACCATTACAGCAGCAATAGAAAGACTTAGCCCAAATCAAGGGAAGGCCTTCGAGATTTTAGACCGTAATCTGGATTTATTAGGTGATATCAGACATGTCTACATAAAGTCAGATACTTTGCAAAAGCGTGAGTTTGTAAAGATGGTGTTCAATGATAACTTATACTACCAAGAGGGTATATATCGAACACCTACAATTTTAGATATATTTTCTCATAATGCCAGTAAAATGGAGGAAAAGGGATGTCTTATATACAAAAAAAAGAGGGAAAACCTTTCGGTAATCCCTCACAGTGGGCGATGAGGGGTTCGAACCCCCGACCCCCTCGGTGTAAACGAGGTGCTCTGAACCAGCTGAGCTAATCGCCCTATTTTACTAGGTTGCTATCGTT
>NCDW01000140.1 GCA_002280395.1 Flavobacteriales bacterium 32-35-8 | reverse complement strand
AAAGAAAAAGGGTTGTTAAATGAGTTTATTTCGGTGCCTAACGGACAACATGGCCCTGTGACATTTAATGAAAATGAATGAGTAAAGTAAAATATTATTACGATTCCGAGTCACTGTCTTATAAAAAAATAGAACGCAAAAAAGGAAAAACCTTTACCTATGCTTTCGTATTTACTTTGGCATCTGCTTTATTTGGATTTATTTTTGTGTTTTTAGCAAGTCAGTTTGTTGAATCACCTAAAGAACGCGCTTTAAAACGTGAACTGCAAAATGCCCAGCTTCAGTTTGAGTTACTTAACAAAAAAATGGAAAAAACGGAGTTGGTCTTGGCGAATATAGCCGATAGGGACAATAATATTTATCGTGTTTACTTTGAAGCAAACCCAATTCCCGAAGAACAGCGCACCGCTGGTTTTGGAGGTGTTAACAGATATAAAAGCTTAGAGGGCTTTGATAATTCCAAACTAATTATAGAAAGTAACAAACGTTTGGACATCATACAAAAGCAATTAGTGGTTCAATCCAAATCCCTTGATGAAATTGCCAAGCTAGCAGAAGATAAGGAAAAACTTTTAGCCGCTATTCCCGCTATACAACCTGTAAGCAATGAAGACCTAACTAGAATGGCTTCGGGTTATGGTTTTCGTTCAGATCCTTTTACCAAAGTTAGGAAAATGCATTGGGGCATGGATTTTACAGCTCCAAAAGGATCGCCCATTTACGCCACTGGAGATGGTATTGTAGAACGTGCCGATAACACAGCAACTGGCTATGGCAATCATGTTAGAATCGATCATGGTTATGGCTATGTGAGTTTATATGCCCATCTATTCAAATACAATGTTAGAAAAAACCAAAAAGTAAAACGTGGCGATATCATTGGTTTTGTAGGCAGTACGGGGCGTTCTGAAGCACCACATCTTCATTATGAAATATTTAAAGATGGCGAGCGTATAGACCCTATTAATTTTTACTACGGAAGTTTAACTGCCGAAGAATTTAATGAAATGCTAGAACATGCGTCATTAGAAAACCAATCTCTCGATTAATGTATATAGAATTACCTGAAAAACGATATTATGCCATTGGCGAAGTCGCTAAAGCTTTTGCTGTAAATACCTCTTTAATACGTTTTTGGGAGAAAGAATTTGATGCCCTTAAACCTAAAAAAAACGCCAAGGGCAATAGGAAGTTTACTCCAGAAGACATTAAAAATCTAAAACTTATTTACCATTTGGTAAAGGAACGCGGTTTTACTCTGGAAGGAGCCAAAATCCATTTGAAAGAAGAAAAGAAGGAAACACTCAATAACTTTGAAATAATTAGTAAATTAGAGGATATAAAAAATCAGCTCATAAAAATCAAAGAGCACCTGTAACATTTCTTGAAAAGGAATTACTAATTATACATAACCGATTAAAAAATATTAAAATTTACATAAAATGAGAAAATGGCTTCCATGGATTATCGTTGCAGTAGTAGTAATAGGAATTTACTCTTGGGCAAAAGGATTTAATAACACCGCTGTAGGCTTAAAAGAAACAGCCACGAAAACTTGGGGTGATGTAGAAAGCAGTTACCAACGTAGAAATGACCTTATAGGCAATTTAGTAAAAACTGTGCAAGGTGCTGCAGATTTTGAAAAAAGTACTTTAACAGCAGTGATTGAAGCGAGAGCCAAAGCCACGGCTACAACCATAGACCCAACGAATATAACTCCCGATCAATTAGCTGAATTTAATCAAGCTCAAAGTGGATTGAGTAGTGCGTTATCTAGATTATTAGTAACAGTTGAGAGATATCCAGATATTAAAGCCAATCAAAACTTTTTAGAATTACAGAGCCAATTGGAAGGTACTGAAAACAGAATTAACGTCGCAAGAGACCGCTTTAATGGCGCTGTAGAACCCTACAACAAGCATATTAAAACGTTTCCAAACTCTTTGTTAGCTGGATTATTTAACTTCAGTGAATTAAATTATTTCAGAGCAGAAGTTGGTAGCGAAAAAGCTCCTGATGTAAATTTTGACTTCAAATAGAATCATATTCAATTAGCAAATTATGTCTAACAAGGTTGAAGCATTTCTATCTACTAATGAAGAGCAAGAGATTGTAGAAGCCATTAGATTAGCCGAACTTAACACATCTGGAGAAATACGAGTCCATATAGAAAAAACGTCTGAAGGCGATGCCTTTAATCGCGCTTTAGACGTTTTTCATGCTTTAAAAATGGACAATACCAAATTGCAAAACGGTGTTTTAATATACGTTGCCGTTAAAGAAAAAACCTTTGTTATTTATGGAGACAAAGGTATAAATGATATTGTTGGAAGTGATTTTTGGAATAGTACTAAAGACATTATACAATCCCATTTTAAATCTGGTAATTTCAAACAAGGTTTGATTGAAGGCGTTTTAAAATGTGGCGAGCAGCTTAAACAGCATTTCCCTTATCATGATTTAGATACCAACGAACTTTCAAATGACCTTTCTAAAGGTTAACATCTTTTTGCCTTTAAAATTTCCAAAAAAATATTCCAATATAAATTAAATATTAAATCCAATTGAAAACATTCCACAAGCATACTAACATTTTACTTTTTGTAATGGCATTGCTATGTATTCAATTGGTACAAGCACAGTTTAAAATCCCGAAAAAACCCGATTTTCAAACCAGTGTTTATGACTATAGCAACTTACTGTCTGTATCAGAAAAAAGTAGCTTAGAAGAGAAATTAATAAAATACTCTGATACAACATCAACACAAATTGTGATTGCTGTCATTAACTCTACTCAAGGGGAAGATATTAATTATTTAGGCGCTCAATGGGGACACGAATGGGGCATTGGGCAAGCGAAAGAAGATAATGGTATTTTAATTCTATTAGCGAGAGATGATAGAAGAATAGCCATCAATACCGGTTACGGCGTTGAGCATTTGCTAACCGACGCCATGTCTAAACGAATTATTGAAGGAGACATCATTCCTTATTTTAAACAAGGTGATTATTATGGCGGACTTAATAGAGGTGCCGATGCCATTTTTGAAGTTTTAACGGGCGAATACCAAGGCACCAGAAAATCCAATAATGACAATGGATTTCCAGTAGGATTGATATTTGTGATTATTTTTATCATTATTTTAATCTCAATTTCAAACAACAAACGTAGAGGCGGTGGTGGTAACCGAGGTAATAAATCTGGTGGTTTTGATATTTGGGATGCCATTATTTTAAGCAATATGGGTAGAGGCAGCTTTGGCGGTGGCTCTGGAGGTTTTGGAGGCGGAAGTTCAGGTGGTGGTGGTTTTGGCGGTGGCTTCGGCGGCGGCGGTTTTGGCGGCGGCGGTGCTTCTGGTGGGTGGTGATTTTAATAAAATTATAAAGACCTAAACGAAACAAAAGAGTTAATTACCATCATTGATGAACAACAAAGTAATTAACCCTTTCTGAATTTTATAAAAAGCAAAGATACTTCTACATTGGTGGCGGTGGTGCCATACCTCCTTGACCAGCGTTGGCTCCTAGAGAATTAAATTTCCAACTAAAACCAATCATAAAATACTGTCTCAATACTGTATTTTGTTGGTCTTGAACAAAGTTTTGGTTAACCACCCTTGCGGCATTGGTGTTTTGTTTTAGTAAATCAAATGCTTTTAGAGTGATGGTTCCTTGATCTTTTAACACAGAATACGATAAAGTAGAGTTCCAAAACCACGAACTTTTCTGGAAGCCATCGGCGACATTAGGGTTATAGTTAAAATTTATATCATTTTGCCATTCCAATTTTTTAGTAAAGTTTACTAAATTAAAAATTCTAATTCTGTGGTTTGTAAAATCACGTCCCTCTAACCCTTCGAAATTAAATGTGTTTTTTGTATAACTAAGCGTATAGTAAGGTCTTAACTCCATAACATCTTTCCAAACGAAACGAGCACCAATATTTACACTAGTTGTCTTAGCTAGATTTGCGAATTGCACATCGTTATTAAAATTTATGGATCGATTGATTCCTCCTCCAATACCACCATTTATTTGAAGCGTTCTAAGGGAATCCAATTTAATTTTTCTGGAAAGACTTGCATCTCCATTTACCCTATACACACCTTTGGCATTCACATACGTTGTTTCCCTGCTTAAATCATCGTTTACCGTTTGCTTAGCTACCACGGCATTGTCTTCCGCAAAAGAACTCATATACAAGCTAAGTCCATTACCATTTGGGTTATAAATATCATAATACGTATAAAAATTATGAGTAGTTGAGGGTTTTAACAATGGGTTGCCCGTAACAGTATTCAATGGGTCTGTTATATCACTAAATGCTTGAAATCTTGAAATATCTGGCACACTGTTGTTTACATTGTAATATAAATAAACCATTTTCTGGGGAGTGGGCCTGTAACTTAAATACGCTGTACCCGTAAGAGCTTCAAAACTTCTTTTAAGATTAAAGTTTGGCCTTAAATAATCTATATTTTCCAAATCCCTAAAAAGATATTTAGCCATGACATAGGTATTCAGTTTTTTATCTTGGTAACCCAATTTTGCAGACGGGCTATTTAAGAGATTCGTATTTTTGAAATCTGTACTAAAGTCTTCATTAATATCTGTTTCAAACTCTTCGGCAACCGCATCATAATCAAAAGAACTAAAGCGCCTTTTAGCAATCGTGTTTCGGTATTCATAGTTAAAATCCAAATAAAATTCTTTTCCTATCAATGGCAACCTGTAAGTTAAACTCCAATATGTAGTATTGGAGTTGTCATCTGTTTTTCTATACTGATTTCTTTCAACTGTTCCAGGATTGTCACCATAATAAACAACTTCAGAATTAAAGTAATTATCAATTAAACTTGTTTTATCATCAAAATAAAAATTACCTCTTAAGAAAGCCCCCTTACTTCCAAAACGTTTTGTGAAACTAATATCATTACTAAAGTTTTTGGTTTTGTTATCAACGTACGTATCTGTTGTAGACTCGTTAGTAAGCACACGGGAAGCATTATAGCTTTGCCCATTGGTATCGCCAATACTTTCAGAATTTACATGTGTTAATTTAGGATTAACAGATATAAAAAGCAAAGAGTCGGGCTTAATGCGTACTTGCATACCCAAATCGTGGCTATCTGTTTCATTTATTGTCTTTGATTGCGAATCATTAAAAAAAGTTCTATCTGTAAAAATATTTTCTCGCTCGGTTATACTCTCATTTTCTGAATCGGATTTAGAATTGAAATAATTAGCCGAAATATCTAATTTTTTCCCTAAATCGTCTGCATAATTTGCACCTGAACTTCTGGAATTTGTAATACCCTGGCCTCCTCCAAAGTTCCTGCCATCTATAACTACTGTGCCATTCCCATATGAAATAATTGAATTAGCGCCTCCCAACATTTTACTTATTTCACCATAACTAAATCCAGATTGATTTATGTTGTTTCCCCCAGCCAAAATACTCAAGCGTTGATCGCCCTTAAACAGGTTAAACATACCTGCGTATTCGTACCTGTCGTCTGTACCAACTCCCCCTGCCACACGACCAAAAACGCCTTTATTTTTGTCTTCTTTCATCACCAAATTAATAGTTTTACTCGTTTGGCTACCTGTTTCTCCTGCAAATGCCTCTGCATCTGTCTTGGTATCACTCACCTGAATTTTGCTAATAATATCTTTATTAAGATTTCTTGTAGTAATCGTTGGGTCGGTGCCGAAAAAAGGTTTTCCATCTACCAAAATTTTGTCTACAGATTTTCCATTAATTTTAATAGATCCATTTTCGTCTACTTCTACACCTGGCAATTCCCTCAGCAAATCCTCAATATTGGCGTCTTTTTTGGTTTTAAAAGAATCGGAATTAAACTCTAACGTGTCCTGTTTTATAACAACTGGGGCTGTAGATTTAACAATAACCTCATCGAGTGCATTAGTATCTATCTTTAAATTAATCGTTCCTAAATTTATTTCCGAGCCTTCAAGTTTTATCGTTTTGAAATACGTTTCATAGCCTACAAACGAAATAAAGAAATTGAGTTCACTATCACCCGTTTTGCTCTCTAAATAAAAATACCCATTTCTATCTGTAATAGTGTAGGTTACCATGGAGCTATCTTTAACTCGTTCTAAATAAACTGTTGCAGACTCTAAAGGGTTGTTCCCTCCGTCAGTGAGTAATTTTCCAGAAATTTTAAATGATTGTGATTGTGAAAAGGCATGCGTAGTAAGCATAATTACTACGATAATTAAGATTTTTTTCATGTGATTGGTTGATTGATTGATGATTATAATTTTAT
>NCDW01000139.1 GCA_002280395.1 Flavobacteriales bacterium 32-35-8 | reverse complement strand
AAGTGACTTTAATGGAATGGGTTTGACCAAATAAAACGGATCTGCCATGTCGTAATGCATCCGTGCGCCTTTGAGCAAAGCTGCTATCCAAGAAAACAATATGGTTTCTAAACGTTTCAAACACCTCACTTGCTTTCGGATAATATTTTTTCAATCCGAATATAAATGAGGGTTTAAAACATTTAAAATACTCAAATCCGATTCTATAAATTTCTATAATCTTAACAATCGGGTCTGTTTGCTGAAGCAACGCCGAATCCATATCGTGTTTGATTCTTTCAATCAAAAACCCCACACTTTCCGATACTAAATCTTCCTTATTCTTGAAATAATTGTAAATCGTTTTTTTGGACATGCCCATTTCACTCGCCAGTTCATCCAACGTGAAACTCTTGCTACCAAACTTGGTGAAGTTTGTAATGGAACATTCCAAAAGTTCTGATTTACTAATCATCTTTTAATTTTTATTTCCAACCACCACCAAGGGCTTCATATAAGTTAACAACAGAAAGCAATTGCTGTAATTTACTGTCTATGACATTCAATTCGGCACTCAACTCACTTTGTCTAGCGGTTAACAGATCCAAATAATTAGCATAACCGTTTTTTAATAACTCTTCGGAATTCCTTTCGGCATTTCTCAAGGCTTCCACTTCATTTTGTCTGTACTCGAACTTTTTAGTTTCCGCATTATAGGTATATAAAGCATTCGAAACTTCATTTCCAGCCACTAAAAGTGATTTTTTGAAGTTCAACAAGGCTTGTTCTTGTTGGGCTTTAGCAACTTCGCTTTGTGTTTTAATACGTCGCTGATTGAAAATAGGTTGGGTTAAACCACCAACAATGTTAGCAAATAAGGAATTGGCACTAAGCAATTGGTCTAAATCTAAACTTTGAAAACCACTAGAACCCGTTAATGTTAATGACGGATAGAAATTACTTCTTGCCACATTGGTTAACTCAAACGACTCAATTAAACCGTATTCGGCAGCCATAACATCAGGGCGATTACGCAATAAAGTCGCTGGCACGCCCAGTTTTAAATCGGTATTAATATCTTGCACATCTATTTCACTTCTTTCAAAATGCTGCGGTGCTTTCCCCAACAAAATACTTAAGGTGTTTTCTGTTCTAAAAATAGCGGCTTCTAAATCCACTTGAAGGGCTTTGGCATTATTGTACTGCGCAATATTTTGATCGACCGCCACTTGGGTAACTTGCCCAGCATCTTTTAAAGCTTTAATGGTTTCTACACTACTTTCACGAGTTGCAATCGTTTTTTCCGTGATGGCCAATTGGGCGTCTAAAGCCAATAATTGATAATAGGTTGCGGCAATACTGGATATTAATTGGGTTTTCACAGCCTGATGTGCTGCGACACTTTGTAAATACCCTGCTTGAAACGCACGTTTATTGCTTCTTATTTTTCCCCAGATATCGGCTTCCCAAGAAAGCGCACCCGATAATTCATATTGATCGATGGCACCATTAAAAAAAGAACCAAACTGGCTGTTTCTAGCCAATTCTTGATGCGTCATCGTAGCCTTTCCTGTTAAGGTTGGCAAATAACCCGCTTTACCTTGTTTGAAATACGCTTCCGCGGAAATTATTTGTTGCAAAGCCACGCGAATATCAATATTGTTCTGAAGGCCTTCTTCAATGTATTGATTCAAATAAGTATCCGTAAACAGGGTTTTCCAAGATACATCTGCCATCGATATACTATCTGTTGGTAAATTATCTGTTCTGAATAAATTTTGGGTTTCAGCCAACTCTGGTCGCTCATAATCTTTGGCTACAAAACAACTTTGCAATGTAAAAGCCATAACAACAACTAGTGTTACCTTGCCAAAAAAATTGTGTTTTATTATAGATTTCATAGTGTTATTCTTCAATAGTTTTAATAGCTGGTTTACTTGAAATTCTTTCTTGTAACCATTGAAATAAAATAAATAAAATTGGGATGACAAATACACCCAAAATGGTACCGATAAGCATCCCTCCGGCAGCTCCCGTACCAATGGATTTGTTTCCTTCCGCACCAACACCCTTCGCCAACGCCAATGGCATCAATCCTAAAATAAAGGCAAAAGAAGTCATTAAAATCGGACGCAAACGTGTTTTGGCACCATGTATGGCGGCACTAACAATCGGTTCACCGTTTTGCCTTCTTTGCCGCGCAAATTCCACAATAAGAATCGCATTCTTCGCCAATAATCCAATAAGCATAATTAGGGCGATTTGGAAGTAAATATTATTTTCCAATCCTAGGAATTTTGTGCTTATATAAGCTCCAAATACGCCGAAAGGAATAGAAAACACCACCGCAAGCGGCAAAATATAACTTTCATATTGTGCACATAACAAGAAATAAACAAACAGAATACTTAAAACAAAAATGAACGTTGTTTGACTTCCTGCATTGACTTCCTCACGGGTTAACCCAGAATAGGAAACGGTATAATTATTTGGCAATTTAGCTGCTTCTTCCTCAATGACTCTAATGGCATCGCCCGTACTATATCCTGGATTTATTGCACCACTTATGGTTGCAGAATTAAATAAATTAAAACGCGTCACCGATTGCGGTCCATACACCCGTTTTAATGTTATGAACTGGGTAATGGGTGTCATTTCCCCAGAATTGGTTCTCACATACATGCTATTTAGCGAATTAACATCAGTTCTATCGTCTGGCAGTGATTGGATATAGACACGGAATTGTTTTCCGAATCTTGAAAAATCAGATGCATACACCCCTCCTATATAACCTTGCAACGTAGAGAAAATGCTGTTGATTGGCACCCCTTTTTCCTTAGCTAAAGGCACATTCACTTCCATTTCATATTGCGGATAGTTCGTATTGAAAGCCGACTGTGCATATTGTATTTCTGGATGTTTCATCAACGCACCCATAAACTGTTGATTGTAGTTGCTTAATGCTGTAAAATCACCACCAAATTTATCTAATAAATTGACTTCAAAACCAGCAGAATTCCCAAATCCTTGAATACTTGGAGGTGCAAAAAACACAATATTGGCTCCCGGAATGGTTGCCGCAATCCCAAATAATTTTCCGGTGATGGCTGTGGTTGATAATGACGGGTCTTCACGATCTTTCCAATCTTTCAATTTAACGAATCCAATCGCATAATTACTTCCGTTACCGCTTAATAAACTTCGTCCCCTAACAAACGATACGCCTTCAACACCTGATATATTGTATGTTTTATTATATAATTCTTGGGTTATTTCATTCGTTCTATCTAAAGAAGCACCTGCCGGCAATTCGATGTTTGCGAAAATAATCCCTCTATCTTCATTAGGAACAAATCCTGCTGGCGTTGTTTTGGAAGCCCAAAAAATGCCAACAACAGCCAATATTAATAAAACAGCCGAAATCCATTTTCTTTTGTACAAAAACTGAAGTGAGTTTCCATATTTTTCAACAGTGGCATTAAATCCTCTATTAAAAAGGGTGTAAAAACGTTGTAAAAAATTCTTGTCTTTTAATTTCTCTTCATCATGTGGTTTTAAAAATATAGCACATAAGGCAGGGCTTAATGTTAAGGCGTTTACTGCGGAAATAAGAATGGCAATAATTAAAGTAACTCCAAACTGTTTATAAAAAACGCCCGTTGGTCCTTCCACAAATGTCACGGGAATAAAAACCGCCGCCATAACCAGGGTGATGGATACAATGGCCCCAGATATTTCGTGCATGGCATCCAATGTGGCTTTTTTGGCATCTTTCTCGCCATGATCTAGCTTAGCATGTACCGCTTCAACCACCACAATGGCATCATCTACCACAATACCAATGGCTAGAACCACGGCAAACAGCGTTAATAAATTGATGGAAAAGCCAAATAGATTTAAGAAGAAAAATGTTCCAATAATAGATACTGGTACCGCAATGGCTGGTATTAAAGTCGATCTAAAATCCTGTAAAAAAAGAAACACCACCAAGAACACCAACAAAAAGGCTTCTACTAAAGTGCTAACTACTTTACCTATAGAGGCTGTTAAAAACAAACTGGTGTCGTAAGGAATAAAAATATCCAAACCTTTTGGTAAGTCTTTTTTAACTCCTTCTAAAGTGATTTTAATATTTTCAATAATTTCTTGGGCATTCGAGCCTTTTGTTTGAAAAACACCCATAAAAACGGCCGGTTTTCCTAAACTCATCGCTCCAGAACCATACGATTGTGCATCTAATTCAATAGAAGCCACATCGCTTAATCGCAATAATTCTCCATTCGGAAGTGCTTTTACAACAATATCGGCATATTGTTTTTCTTCCTTGAAACGGCCTTTATATTTTACGACATACGAGAACGCTTCACCACTATTTTCACCTAAAGCTCCAGCGGCTGCTTCTAAGTTTTGTTCTCTTAAAACCTCCGTGATATCTGAAGGAATTAAATTATGCGCCGCTAATTTTTCTGGTTTCAACCAAATACGCATGGCATAATCTTGTTGTGAAAACACACTCACATCGCCAACACCATTGATTCGTTGAAGTGCAGGAATCACGTTAATCCTTAAATAATTCTGAATAAACGTAGCGTCATAATCCTCGTTATCTGAATAAAGCGACAAAAACATCAACGCACTGGTTTGTTGCTTTTGAGTAATGACACCAATTTGTTTTACTTCTTGGGGCAATAAAGCATTCGCCCTAGATACGCGGTTTTGAACGTTTACCGCTGCCACATCAGCATCTACATTTTGTTCAAAATAAACGGTGATATCCGCACCGCCATTATTGGATGCCGTAGAGGTAATGTAGGTCATGCCTTCAACCCCATTTATTTGCTCTTCAATGGGAATGATGACACTTTCTAAAACTGTCTCCGCATTGGCACCTGGATAAGACGTCGTTACCTTTATGGTTGGTGGCGCAATATCTGGATATTGTTCTATGGGCAAGCTTGAAATACTTATAAATCCAAGCAATAATATTAGGATAGAAATAACCGTAGAAAGTACAGGTCTTTCAATAAATGTTTTTAACATAATGAGAAGGTTCTAGTTTTTAAATAATGGACTAATCGGCTTAATAATACTATCAAACGGAACGCTTTGTGGCGTAATAGGCATATCGTTCCTCAACTTTCCAATACCGCTTACTACAATTTTATCGCCTGCGTTAACGCCTGATTCCACCACATATAAATTATCAACACGCCCTTTAATAGTAACTAAAGCAGAGGTAATGGTATTGTTTTCACCCACTTTAAAAAGCACAATATGACCTTGTTGATCCAGTGTTGCGGCTTGCGGTACCACTATGGCATTTTCATAAACTACGGGGATTTGAATCCTTCCGCTATTGCCATTGGTTAATAATTGATTCGGATTATTAAACACCGCCCTAAAACTTACTGTTCCGGTATTTCGGTTGATTTGTCCCGTGCTTGTTTGGATTTTTCCCTTTTCAGGATATACATTTCCGTTGGCCAATAATAAACTCACCTCTGGAAAATTCTTGATTTTTTCATCTAAATTTTTTCCTTTGGTGTTTTGCAAAAAGTTTAAATAATCCGCTTCATTCAAATTGAAAAATGCATATACTTGTTGAATATCACTAACCGTGGTTAACGGCATGGCGTCATTCGGGCTCACCAAAGAACCTTCCCTAAAATTAATAGCGCCTACATAACCGTTCACAGGACTTTTTACCGTAGCATAATCAATATTTGCTGAAATGCTGCTATAATTCGCTTTGGCTTGGGCTAAATTGGCTTTAGCAGTTTCTAGTTGCACCGGACTGATGATGTTCTTTTCAACTAAAGGAATTAATTTATCGACCTCAACTTGGGCGACATTAATACGCGCTTTGGCAGCACCCGCATCCTGACTTAACGACTGCGTTTCCAATTTGAACAAAATTTGCCCTTTTTGCACTTTCTGCCCTTCATCTACATATACTTTTTGAATGTAGCCTGATACTTTTGCTCGTACATCACTGTTTACGATACCTTCTATGTTGGTTGGATATTCCTGACTTCCAGTTACTGTTTTTGTTTGTAATTGAGATACTGGAAACGGAGCGGCTTGCGTTTGTGCTGCTTGTTGATTGGCGTCTTTATTGCCGCAACTTGATAACAAAAACAAGGTAAAACTCGGAATTAATATGGATTTTATACTGATTTTTTTCATTATTGATTGGTTAAATTTTATTGTTTTTTTCTGCTAATTTTGATCGTAATTTTAATACTGCTTTGGTAACTTCTTCACAAAACTGAATGTAGTTATCGTGCAATTCTAAATCGAATTTGGAATTTTCGTCTAAAGCATTGGACATATTGACTTTTTCCT
>NCDW01000138.1:1860-8200 GCA_002280395.1 Flavobacteriales bacterium 32-35-8 | reverse complement strand
CCAGTTGTGAATAAATTGAAATACACAAATGACATCGCATAAAGCAAAAATATTGCTAATTTATACTGGTGGAACCATTGGTATGGTGAAGGACTTTGAAACGGGAGCCTTAAAAGCATTTGACTTTACAGAATTGCTCAATCGAATTCCCGAATTACATCTTTTAGATTGCTCAATTGAAACCATTTCGTTTGAAACGCCAATTGATTCATCAAATATGAATATTTCCAATTGGCAAAAAATGGCACAACTAATTGAAGAAAATTATTTAAAATTTGATTCAGATGTTCCTGGTTTAACGCCTGAGGTATTTGCAGAAAGCATTCTTAATGTAAATAATGAACATGTTGGTTATTGTGAATTTTCAAATGACGGTACAGAATTGTATTATACAGTAACTACTGATAAATGGTTTCCAACCAAGCTATTAAAAGTTTCTGGTGATAATCTTAAAAAGGACACTCTTAATCTCATAGGAAGTGATTTTGAAGGTGAGCCGTGTTTTTCTAAAGACGGTAAAATCTTCTTTTTTACAGCTGTCGAGCCTCCTATTAACAATTGGTGGCATTCGGATATTTTTTATAGGAATAAAATAGATGAAGGGTGGAGTGACTCTTATCGTTTGAACACACAAGTTAACAGCATATCAAGCGAGTGGAATATCTCTTGTGCAAAAGACAATGTTATTTATTTTGCCTCAGAACGCGTAAAAGGTACTAATGCATGGAACGGTGATATATACAAAGCAAAATTTTTTGGAGATACTATACAAGATTTGGAAAAGCTTACAGCGGTTATTAATACAGACCATCACGAAAGTGATCCCTTGATTGCACCAGATGAAAGTTTCCTAATTTTTCATTCAAATAGACCAGGTGGATTTGGTATAAAGGACAAAGATGTGGATGTTGTTCATTGTGACTTGTATATTTCCTTCAATAAGGATGGAAATTGGACACAACCGATTAACATGGGTCCAGAAATAAACACTTCTGGAATAGAAATGGCTCCTGTTTTAACACCGGATGGTAAATACTTTCTATTTACTAGACGAGAATCGATAAATACAAGTAAACCCTCATTGATTTATTGGGTTAGTACTAAAATATTTAAAAAATATAAAAATTAATTCATTAAAAAACACACTAAATCTTTACACAAAATAGTAAAAAAAATAATTTATAAATCGACATGACATGAATTTTACTCCTAAAATATTAATATTTCTAATTTTTATAATCAATTCGTTGCAAGCCCAGAATCTTGATGTAGATTTTGATGGCGAAAACTGGTGGAATACATTTCAAAAGGACCATCAAGCACATCTGTACAACGCCTCTTATAGTTTAAAGACTAAAAACCCAAAATTACTTTGGAAATCAATTGGTTCAGGTGGATCCCTTCTTTTCGATGGGTACTCAACTTATATGGAAATTGACAATGTTAAAATTCCCAGGAAATTTAATCTAAGTTTATGGATAGCTCCTAGAGCCTTTGACAATGCGATAGATAATAAATTAGCTGCCATTATTGATTATAATTCCAAAAAGGATTCCCTAGGCTTTAAAATAGGTTTACTTAAACATGGTCAATTGGCCATTCAATATGGGGTGGGAAAAAATGAAATTCGTTTTATGAACGATCGATTATATCTACAAAAAAATGTATGGAATTTTGTTAACGTAATGCAAGATTCCCAAACCTTAAGAGTATTGTTAAACGGAGAAGAATTGTTGAACGAACCACTCACGGGTTCAACAATTGATAAGCAGTTTAGCGGTAAGGATTATGTTTTGACAATTGGAAGAAACTCCAATGCTAGTGGTTTTGGAAGAAAATTCAAGTTCAATATGATTAATGGCATTCTGGATGACGTTTCAATTCGGCCTTTAAATGATTCCAATAAGTTAAAGATTGATCTCCATCCACGCCTAGAACAAGATATTACTAATTATCTAAGGCTGGATTATACAAAATTTGATGATGATTTTAGACCTAATTATCATGCCATTGCTCCAGCACATTGGATGAACGAACCACATGCACCATTATATTTTAATGGCAAATACCATCTTTTTTATCAGCACAATCCTTTCGGACCCTATTGGGGACAAATCCATTGGGGACATTGGGTTAGTGACGATATGGTAAATTGGAAGCATGCTGATGTCGCTTTGGCTCCTGAAAAAGGAGATCTAGATCCAGATGGAATTTGGTCAGGCTCTGCATATGTAGGCCCAAATGATACGCCCATGTTGTTTTATACAGCTGGGAATGATGCAAAGGCCGAAAACCAATATACGGCAATAGCTGTCCCAGAAGATAAAAGTGATAAAAATTTAATCTCTTGGAAAAAAACCGCAATTATAGTGGACAAACCATCAGAGTATTTGCATAACGAATTTCGGGATCCTTTTGTTTTTAAAATAGAATCCAAATATTATATGATAGTTGGAAGTGGTATTGCTGAAAAGGGAGGAGCAGCTGTCCTGTTCGAATCTGAAGATGCTAAGGACTGGAAATATCTTCATCCATTTTATCAAACCGATCCAATAAAATATCCCTATATGGGGGGAGTTTGGGAATTACCTATTTTTCTTCCTTTAAACGAAAAGGATGGTACTGTCACCAATAAATACGTTTTAATGGTTTTGCCTTTAAGGGAAGAAGCCGATGTTGAAGTCTTCTATTGGATTGGATCTTTTGACAAGGAAACCAAAAAGTTCATTCCAGATCAAGAAAAGCCTACTTTATTGGATTATGGAGATTTTGGGTTTACTGGGCAAAGTGGTTTGGTGGATCCGAAAACAAATAGGTCTATAGTATTCTCAATAGCCCAAGGAAAATTTGGTAATATTGATACTTATGATATGGGTTGGGCTCACAATGCTGGTTTACCTATAAACCTTTGGCTTAGCAAAGACAATAAACTTAATTTTGCTCCTATAGAGGAACTTAATGCTCTAAGGGACAAAACTTTAGTTAGCTGTGACAATTGCGGAATTTCAAAACTAAAGAATGATATGAAGAATATCATTGGTGATCAACTTGAAATCCTTTTAGAGTTTAAAAAAGGAAAGGAAAAGAAGGGAGTTATTGTTAGGAAATCCAATGCTGGCAATCCTCAAGCTATGATTTATTATGATCCTTCATTGAATGCCGTAGTTTTTGATAAAATTCAGGATAATCCAGAACGTAAGTTTAAGCCACTTATAGCACCTCTTTCAAATAAAGAAAATATCAAGTTACATATTTATTTGGATAAATCTATGATTGAAATTTATATCAATGATGAGGTTTCAATTACAGATCGTATTTATTTTACAAATTCCGATGCAAAAAATATTGAATTAATGGGATTTGAAGATGATAGAAAATTAAGGAAACTTCAAATTTGGTCAATGAATTCAATTAATTGGGAGTATGTAAATCCATCTAATTAAACACCTTTAAATCATGATAAATTTTATTCAAAAATTAAGCCTCTCAGCAATTATTATATCCATTTCTAGCAACCTTTATGGACAGGTTGATAAAGAAAAGTATAATCCTAGTTACCATTTTTATCCATCGGGTGACCCCACTGGATTATTTTATAAAGATGGGTTGTATTACAATAATTGGGGAACAGCATCAAGTTCAGACTTTGTTCATTGGAACTTAACGGAATCTGGGCTTTTACGCAGAAAAGCATTCGATCCTTCTCTATCACAAAAAGTAAGAGATTCGATTAGAAATATTAGTAGGTTAGGCGGATCTGGAACCATTGTAGTAGATGAAAAAAACACCAGTGGTTTAGGAATCAATGGAAACCCACCGTTGATTTCTTTTTGGCATAATGATAGTGAGCCTTGGGGAAATCAGGTTATTGGATTGGCTTTCAGCAATGATAAAGCGAAAACCTGGACTCGTTATGAAAAATATCCAATATTGGATATCAATTCCAGGGAATTCAGGGACCCCAAAGTGTTCTGGCACGAACCTACAAATAAGTGGGTAATGGCCATTGGGTGGGCAGAGGTGGCAAAAATAAAGTTCTTTAGTTCTTCCAATCTAATAGACTGGGAATTCATGAGCGATTTTGGTCCGTATGGAGCCGTTGAGGGCGTTTGGGAATGTGTCGATTTATTTCCTCTTGCAATTGATAATGATCCCAACAATATTAAATGGGTGCTTTCAATTAGTGTACAGCCTTTATCCGGACAATATTTTATAGGTGATTTTGATGGAACAAGATTTACAATTGATTCAGAATTTGCCATGGATTTGAAAAAAGATGACTACAAACCTTTAGGTGAAGTCCTTTTTGATTTTGAACGTGGACTGGATGATTGGAAGATGGAAGGAACTGCATTTATTGAGTCGCCTTCAAGTCAAGCTCTATTATATCAAGGAGCGGTTATGGGAAAAGAAGGGCTGTTTTTTGCCAATAGTCACCATGACAGAGGAAGGTCAACTGGAAAAATCATTTCCCCAGTGTTTAGAATCACAAAGGACCATATCAATTTCCTTGCAGGTGGAAATCATATTCCGAATGATTTAAGCATTAATTTATTGGTTGATGAAAAGATTGTTCGTTCTCAAACTGGCAATAATTCTGGTGGTCTACAATGGACGGGTTGGAATGTCTCAGAATTTAAAGGTGAAAACGCAAGAATTGAAATCGTGGATAAGGCACCAAATGGTGCCATTCTGGCTGACCATTTCTTGATGTGCGATGACCTTGCATTAATTGCAGAGAGAGAAAAGGCTTTTTGGGTTGATTATGGCCCCGATTTTTTTGCCGTAAGGGCATGGAATAATTATGCAAAGAATGAGGACAGAGCCGTTTGGATTGGTTGGATGGGCAGTTGGAGATATGGAGGAAAAGAGCCGGTTAGGGGAATTCAATCCATTCCTCGCAAGGTTGAGCTAAAATCTTTTTCGGAAGGTGTAAGATTGCTTCAAACCCCAATCAAAGAATTGCAAGGTTTAAGGGGCAAGCACCTAACAGTAGCAGGGGAAACGTTTGAAGGCATATGGAATCCAAAAAAACTCAACCCTTCAAAAAACTCCTATGAATTGATTGTTGATTTTGAAAACATAGATGCGGATGAGTTCGGTATAAAAATAGGCGTTGGTAATAATCAACAAACAATAATTGGTTACAACATAAGTGAAGAGAAACTCTATGTAGATAGAAGAGATAGCGGGTTGGACGATTTTATTTCCTTGTTTCCCCAAATTAACGAAGGCCCTTTAAAAAACAGAAGTAATCACTTAAGGCTTCACATTTTTGTGGATAATTGTTCTGTTGAAGTTTTTGCCAATGATGGTGAAACTGTTATTTCCAGTAAAATTTACCCAGATCCTTCAAGTGTTGGGATAGAATTATTTTCTAATCTTGGAGAGGTCAAGGTAAATCGATTAGAAATGTGGGAATTGGAAAGTATTACTCAATAGGTAAGATTGATATGAAAATAAATCAGTTAGCAGCACTAATAGTTATTTTGTCTATTACGCCTTTATTTGTGTTTACACAACAACATCCAACTTATCCCAGCTTATTAGAAAAATTATATGACCAAGAGGCTTTGGCTGGGATACCTAATCTCGAAGATAGAACCAAATCATTTACAAGTTATGACCGTAGTTCTAGATATGATTCCATTGAAAACAAGTATATGTCTTGGGGGGCAAATGGAGATGGTGAAGGCTATATTAGAAATGAAGGAAACGAAATAGTTGTTTTTGATTCAGATGGTCCAGGTATTATATGGCGTTTCTGGAGTGCATTGGCAAAATCTGGTCACATTAAAATTTACATAGATAACAATGAGAAGCCAGTATTAAATAAGCCATTTAGGGATTATTTCGAAACTTTTGAATCTGATGTACCGCCTATGAATTTCCCGGAGTTGGTAACAACCTTGTCAAGAGGGCGGAATAACTTTATACCCATAGCATATAATAAGCATTGTAAAATAACATTGACAGGAGACTGGGGAGCCTATTACCATATAATCTATTCTAATTTACCACATAGCCAACATGTTGATTCCTTTAATGGAAGTTACACAGATGAGGAAAGAATTGCTTTGGCTAAAACGGACAGGATACTAAGTAAAAGAGGATATGGAAGAAATATCCATCCAAATGAGAATCTAAATAATATAGTGGTGAGACTGAAACCAGGGGAACGACGCAATGTGCTTAACTTAGATGGTAGTAAGGCGATCTCCTATTTTCAGGTTGAACCTGTTGAGTCCAATACAGAATATATTTTAAAAAATGTTTGGCTGGATTTTTCTTGGGATGTTGACTACAAATCTGCCGTTCATGCTCCAGTAGGAATGTTTTT
>NCDW01000138.1:0-1829 GCA_002280395.1 Flavobacteriales bacterium 32-35-8 | reverse complement strand
AATAATTTTCGGACTCTACCTGTTGGTGTAATAAACAATAAATTCTACTCAAATTGGTTCATGCCTTTTGAAAAAAGTGCATCATTAGTATTTGAAAATAAAGGTGAAGAAGAAGTTGAATTCAAATTACAAATTATTGACATTAATAATTGGAATGCTACAAATTTATTAAGGTTTCATACGAAATTCATCACAGATGGACTAAACCCTGAATCCAATGAAACTCGAAATGGTGAGGTCATATTTGACTTTGAGAATCTTACTTATAATAAATGGAGTAAAGAGGGTGAAGCCTTTGGAGAAAGTCCGGCAACCCATAATAGGTATAACCAAAGTTTGGTTCAAGGGTATCAAGGAAAAGGATATATCAGTTCATTTCGAGATGGCGATGAAGCTATTGGAAGACTTCTTTCTCCTACTTTTAAAATCACAAAAAAGTATATAAATCTATTGGTGGGCGGGGGTAGTGACCATGAAAAAGTAAATGTTTCATTAATTTTTAAGAATAAAGTAGTGCGTTTGGCCTCTGGTAATGATATAGAAACTTTGTATTGGAATACTTGGGACGTTTCGGAGTTCCTTGGAGAATCCGTTCAAATAGCCATAGAGGATTTGTCCTCTGATGGATGGGGACATATAAATGTTGACCAAATAGAACAAAGTGATTATAATAAGGTAAGCGCAGATGGTCGTAATTTAGAGTGGGCATTTCTAGATGTTAAAGGAGTCGGAAGGTATTGTGGTGTTACACTGCAAATACAAAATGAATGGGAAGAGCCAAATGAATCTTCCCTCTCATGGTGGTATGGTAAATGGGATAAAAAGAATATTGATTGGTGGTGGGGTGAAGGAGATGAAAAATTTTATGTCGACGGGGAAAGTTTTCCATCTACTTTTGGAACAGGAAGCGAAGATTATGTGGGATACGCATGGTCTGCCGAACCTCCCTTTCCAACCTTTGAGAGTGCTTTTGCAAGCCAACCACAAACACCAATTGATGGAAATGGAATTACTGTTATAAACCGTTTCCATTTAGCGGATAATATACCTTTTAATAAGTCTTTTTACGCGACTCTTGAAAGATACAAAAATGAAAGATGGGGCATAAATAATGAAAACAAAAGCCTTTATAAGGCAGCAGTTTATTATTATTTATTAAAAAATTAATTGATATGGAAAGAAGTAAAAATGAATTCCAAAAAATTATAATGGGCTTACTATTGTTATTTGTTACAACAATAGTGAAGGCACAAACAACAACCTACAACGAATTGTACCGCTCACAATATCATTTCAGTCCTCAAAAAGGATGGATTGGAGATCCTTGTGGATTTATTCATTACCAAGATGTTTTTCACATGTATTGGTGGGGTCATCTTACTTCGGATGATTTGGTTTATTATAATGAGGAAAACAGTATGGCGATGAAAGAAGGGCCTGAAAACATTTCTTATTTTACTGGTTCTGTTGTGATTGATAAAAAAAATACTGCTGGATTTGGAGAAAATGCATATATCGCTATTTACACCATCTTTGATAAAGACACAAAAAATCAGTCTCAAGGAATATCATATAGTTTACCGAAACTACTGCACCCATCCATAACCAGTCTGTAGCGGTACAGATGGTACCAATGGGTCGTGGCGTGTATGAGCCGCTCTCACAGACGGAAGACATGGTGTAAAGATACCCGGTTTGTGCTTTATGTTTTTGTTGTTTGGCATTGTTAGTTAGTAGTGCTGTGGAGTAGTCTAGTTTTGAATTTGTTGAATAAACGCAATTACAAACGAATTGTTTATGAAAATCTGGTTGCATAAAATGCGTTCAGT
>NCDW01000137.1 GCA_002280395.1 Flavobacteriales bacterium 32-35-8 | reverse complement strand
GATACAATTCAAAAACAATTTCTTTCACTGGAAGTTCTAGTTTGGGAAGTATTCTTTTAGAGTCAAGTCAAGTAGGCTTGGAAGAAATTCAAATTATTGCGTCAGTAGCAGTGGACAGAAAAACGCCAGTAGCTGTTTCTAGTATCAAAGCTGCAGATATTGAACTTAAGTTAGGAACCCAAGAATTTCCTGAGATTTTAAAATCAACTCCAGGTGTTTACGCTACAAAAGCTGGTGGTGGTTATGGAGATGGTAGAATTAATCTTAGAGGATTTAATTCTGAAAATGTAGCAGTTATGATTAATGGTATTCCTGTAAACGACATGGAAAATGGTCAAGTTTATTGGAGTAACTGGGCAGGTTTAGGAGATGTTACTAGCCAAATGCAAGTGCAAAGGGGTTTAGGAGCTGCTAAAATAGCTGTGCCTTCTATTGGGGGTACAATTAATATCGTTACAAAAACAACAGATGTAGAAGAAGGAGGAAATGTGATAACCTCAGTTGGTAATGATGGCTATTTTAAATATGGTTTAACTTATTCTACTGGATTAATGGAAAATGGTTTTGCTGCAACAATCTCTGCTGCAAAAACAGAAGGAGATGGGTATGTGGATGGTACCGAATTTTCAGGGGTTTCGTATTTCGTTAATATTTCTAAAGAAATAAATGAAGCTCATAAATTATCATTTTCTGCTTTTGGTGCTAAACAAAGCCATGGGCAAAGACAAAACAGACAGTTAATTGAAACTTACAGAAACGCTGAAAGAGGCAGAAAGTTTAATGCTGATTGGGGTTACAAAAATGGTCAAGTTGCTTTCCAAGAAGATAATTTTTATAACAAACCTCAGATGTCTTTAAACCATTATTGGAATTTAAATGATAATACCTCTATTAATACTTCTGCTTATGCATCTTTCGGATCTGGCGGCGGCGGCGGTACAGCTGGAGATTATAAGTTTGGTTTTGATGCCACTACAGGTCAAGGGGATTACAGAATTGGGAATTTCGGACCAATAGATTTTGACAAAATAGTAGATGAAAATATTACCGCAGGAGCAAATGGGGCAGAATCTTATTTAAGAGCTTCACGTAATGATCATAACTGGTATGGTGTACTTTCTACATTAAAAACAAACTTATCTGATGATTTGGTTTTACTAACAGGATTAGACTACAGAAACTATAAAGGGATTCATTTTTCGGAAGTAACGGATTTATTAGGTGCTCAATATGCTTTAGATGATGGAAATGTAAACAATCCGAATGCCGCTTTACAAGTTGGTGATAAAAGAGAATATTATAACGATGGTTTAGTTGGGTGGTTAGGTGCTTTTGGTCAATTAGAATATGATATAAATGAAAAATTCAATACATTTATTTCATTAGCGGCATCCAATACATCTTATAAGAGAATAGATTATTTCCAATATTTAGATAGTGACCCATTACAGGAAACAGATCGTTATAACTTCTTTGGTTATAGCGCAAAAGGAGGAGCTAATTATAGAATAGATGATAACCATAACGTTTTTGCAAACCTTGGTTATTTTGAAAAAGCACCCGATTTTGATTCTGTATTTTTAAATTTTAGTAATGATAACATCAATGCAGATGCGCCAAACCAAAAAATATCTAGTTTTGAATTAGGTTATGGCTTTAGGGGAGAAAAATTATCAGCAAATTTAAATCTTTATCATACAAGATGGAATGATAGAACTGAAACCGCAACATTCCAACAACCAAACGGAACAAACGCCGTGGCAAATATTTTAGGTGTAAATGCCATCCACCAAGGTGTTGAATTGGATTTTGTTTATAAGGCTACAGATGAATTAAACATTACAGGTATGCTTTCTCTTGGAGATTGGAGATGGGATAGCAATGTAACTGATGTTGATATACTTGATGAAGATCAAAACGTAGTTGAAACAGTTGATTTATACATAAAAGATTTACATGTTGCTGATGCTGCACAAACTACACTAGCATTAGGAGCAAATTATAGATTTTCTCCAGAAACAAGATTAATACTTGATTATAATTATTACGACAATATTTATGCTGATTTTGATCCAAGTGACAGAGGAACTGAAGGTGCCCCAGATGCATGGAAAATGCCAGCTTATGGACTATTTGATGTGGCAATGACCCATGGTTTTTCATTCGGCTCTTTTGATGCTACGTTAACTGCAAGAATAAATAATGTATTTGATACCGAATATATATCAGATGCTCAAGATGGAAACGGTTCAGTAGCTGAAACTGCTCTGGTTTATTTTGGTTTCGGAAGAACATTTAGTATTGGTGCAAAACTTAATTTTTAAAAAACTTTGAAAATGAAAAAAATAATTTATTGTTTAGCAATTATAGCAGCCTTTTTTACAGGTTGTAGCCCTTTAGATGACATCTATAATGATATAGATGCAGAAGTAACTCCGATAGTTGGAGATGTTACATATGAACTTACAGATGAAGATTATGATGATTTAGAAAAATCATTTGGGAACTTTGATTCAGAGGATGAAGCAAAATCTTTAATTCCTGGATTGTTGGCGGATAAATATCCTGTATGGGGAGAAGGGTCTTCCGCATTAGTAACTTTTAAAATTTATTCACCAAAAAGAGAAGAAAGCAGTTTAATTGTATATACGGTTAGTGCTCAAGATTATGCCGATCAAGGTCATACTTTTGGAAATTTTGATAGTGCTTCAGATATTCAAGGATTTTTAGAATGGAAATATCCATCACCTGCAGACAGAACACTAGTATCGTTAACCTATAAGTATTATAGCGGTAGTGTTAGCACTTTAAATAATGGCTTTTTGTATATAAACGGTGCATGGGAAACTATATTAGGATTTACCGGTGCTGAATATACTATAATGGGAGAAAGTTTTCCTAATTTCACAAATGAAGATGAGGCGATAGCTAAAATTCCAATTTTTCTTAAAGATAAGTTTAAGTATGGAACCACATCTGAGGGTGACATTCAGGCGATTATGTACAAATTATACACTACCGATGTTGATGATGTTGATAATGATGGAAGTACAACCGATAGTACAACTTATAGCTATGTAAAGTATTTTATTTTTGATGGTACAGATTGGTCAGAATATAATGATGTTTTAGATATAACTATACAATTTGGTCATGATGGATTAACATGGGTACCAGATAATACGATTAAATATACATTAACAAGTGGAGATATTGCATTTATTTCAGATACATTTATTAGTACATATCCGGGTCCAGCTGATAATGTAGGTTTCTTTGGTAGTTTTGATAGAAGACCTAGCAGTTCAAATTATTGGAGTGATTCTATGCTATTAGAAGCATTTAATGAACTTTTAGACAATAAAGATCCAAGCGCAGAAGAAGAACAAAAATATGTTCTTACTTATATAATATATAATGGTTCTACAACAAATGAAACCAAAAGCGTTATTAAAACAGGAGGCGTTTGGGTTTACCAATAAAATTAAAAATTAAATAATTTTTTAAAACCTCTTATCTTTAAAGACAAGAGGTTTTTTTAATGATGTTTTATATGAAAAATTTTACTCTAATACTTATTGCTTCTTTAATATTAATTGGCTGTAGTAATCCGGAAAACGAGCATTCAACTCCGCAAGACCCTAATCCTATCGAAGACGGCAAACCAATTGCGGTTGATGATGTAGCTACTGTAAAAGAGGATGACGAACTTGTTTTGGAAAATTTACTATCAAATGATACGGTTCTAGATAACGCAAAAATTAAATCGTTTGATACCACTACAACAAATGGTGGAACAGTAACGGATAACAGAAATGGCACTTATACCTACAAGCCAACCGAAGGGTTTGTAGGAGATGATAGTTTTAGTTATTCACTTTGTGACGATGATGAAACTCCTAATTGCTCATCAGCAACAGTTTCCATAACAGTAATTGATGAAGGTGATCCTATTGCTAATGCAGACGCTATAAGCTCATTAGAAAACACAACCATATCAATTACAAATATTTTAGCTAATGATGAAGTTATTGATGGAGCTACTATAGAATCCATAAACAACTCGTTAACTATTGGAACGGTTGTGCTCAATAATGATAAAACCATAACATATACACCACAAAATGGTTTTTTAGGTGACGACTCATTTACTTATACATTATGTGATGACGATACTCCAGAAAGTTCCTGTTCAACTGCAACGGTTACTATTTCTGTCGTTAAAGCCTTAAGCTTCAATATTCCATCTGAATTGGCATCTTATTATAGTGGAATTTCTTTTTCAGATATTTCAAGTATTATGTTTGATAATTTACGATCACTTACAACATCTAAGCACACAACTATTTTATCTTACGGTCAAAGACATCAATATTTGTACAATGCTGATGAAGACCCAAATAATCCAGATAATGTTATTTTAATGTATTCTGGTGAAAGCAGATATTGGAAAGAATATACATCTGGTACAAATTCATATTCGCCACAAACTTTTAATACAGAACATATTTATCCCCAATCTTTACTCAGTTCAGTAGATGCAGTAACAGATTTGCACCATTTAAGGACGAGCGATACTGATGTAAATTCATTAAGAAGTAATTTTCCTTATACTAACGGAAGTGGCACTTATGCACTATTAGGAAATACCAAATGGTATCCAGGAGATGATTGGCGTGGTGATGTCGCTAGGATGGTAATGTATTTAAATATTAGGTACGGAGAAATTTTTAGTAAAGTAGGTACCGTTGAGTTATTCTTGGAATGGAATATTTTAGATCCTGTGTCTGAATTCGAAATACAGCGTAATAACGTTATAGAAGGAGCACAAGGCAATAGAAACCCCTTTATAGATAATCCATATTTGGCAACTTTAATTTGGGGAGGTAATCCTGCGGAAAATAAATGGAATTAACATACTTAAAACAATAATTTTAAACCGCTTCACCCGATAGTTATCTGGAAGAAGCGGTTTTTTATTTTATAAATTATTACATTTGTTTTATTCTAAAAATCTAAATTTATAATTATGTACAATACCGTTTTAACACTTCATTCCTATTGGGCCTATCTCGTGCTTTTAGTATTAATATTGGCTACGTTCAATGCATTGTATAAAATGGCCGCAGATAAAGAGTATGCTGCCAAGGATTTTAGAATATCATTATTTGCCTTAATAGTATCGCATATGCAACTATTAATTGGCTTAGTGCTTTATTTTGTATCTCCAAGGTTACAGCTTTTTAGTGAATTGGGTATGGGAAGTGTTATGAAAGATGCCGTTAACAGACTGTATTTGGTAGAGCATCCCTTTGTGAATATTATAGCCGTAGCTTTAATTACCATAGGCTATTCAAAACACAAAAAGAAATTAACCTCTCAAGCAAAATTAAAACCATTAGCTATTTTTTATTCCATTGCATTGGTTTTATTTTTATCAAGAATTCCTTGGAGTACTTGGATAAGCTGAAAATAGATCAATCAGTTATCTTTTCTCTTTTTGGAGAGGTATCCAATAGAGTATTGGAGATTTCCTTAATAATATAAACATACACAGGAAAGTGGTCGCTGAAGCCGTCCGAAAATCCACCATCAGACCAACTTCTAAATGGATATCCTTTATACATGCCATTGCGGGTAATTAAATAATCCTTATTAAATATGCCCGCTTTATAAAATTGATAAGTTGTATAATCTTTTTCCAATAAAGGTTTGGTAAGTAGTATTTGATCAAATAAACTCCAAGCATCTCGGTAAGCCGTAGTTCCTAATCCATCTTTGAAGAAATTTTCATAAGGATTATAAATACCTTTAAAATCAACTTTATCTTTATGTTTTTGAGTTTTTAGACCTTTTTTAACACTGGTGTTATTGGGGTTATCATTAAAGTCACCCATGATGAAAACCTTAGCGTAAGGGTCTATAACTTGAAGGGAGTCCACTAAATATTTAGATAGTTTAGCCGCCGCTATACGGTTGTATTGGCTTCTTGCTTCGCCACCACTTCTAGAAGGCCAGTGATTGACTATAAGATGTATCAGTTCACTATCCAAATGGCCACTCACCAATAATTGGTCTCTGGTATAAATTCGTTTTCTAGTAACATTATCATAAATCTTTAGTTCATGACTACTGGTTGTAATGGGGTAAAATAGTTGCTTTTGGTAAAGTAAGGCTACATCAATGCCTCTAGCGTCCGGAGAATGATAATGAACAATACCATAATTTTTATCTTTTAATACAGAATCATTCACCACGTCTTCCAGCACTTCAAGGTTTTCTGCTTCCGAAACCCCAATGATTGCAGGAGCATTATTAGAAACGTCCCGTCCAATATCTGCCAAAACACGAGCCATATTTCTAACTTTCTTTTTATATGCTTCAGAACGATATGCCTTTAGTTCCATTATAGGGCTATAT
>NCDW01000317.1 GCA_002280395.1 Flavobacteriales bacterium 32-35-8 | reverse complement strand
TAAATAATCACTACCTGAGTTTGTAGCAATATCTCCTTCGGCAGCCATTACCCCTAATTTCATGTTTACTGGTCCAGAATCTACTGTAGTAAATCCTGAAATAGGAATATTTCCGAATTCGCCACCACCACTACGTTGTCCATTTACGTAGGCATAACCATCAAAGAGGGTTACTGCACGACTTTTCATTGCAGGATTTTCATAAATAACAACCATTACCCATCCTCCAGAATATCCAGGATTTGAATTGTTACCTTCTATTAAGGCAATATCGGCAACGGTATAGGCTCCAGGGCCATGGGCTTTAACATATTCAGTAACTTCTTGATAACCAACAAATATTCCGCTATATGCTGATCCAGGGAAATAGACATCTGAATTAGCAGTAACCGCTGTGTATGAGGAAGCACCAGGACCTTTTAATGAAATTACTTTTTTATCGTAGTTTTTGTTAACTGTTGTATAAGTTGGTATAGTTCCTGTAACATTGACAGAAACTGATGAATTGCCAGTATAATCTACGTTACTATCCGTCGATGTTGAACGTTTAAAATTGTATATCGTCAAATTTACTGTGCCATCTGCAATAATATAATATGGAGAAGCCAATGGGGCAGTAGCTATCCCACTGGTTGTGGTGATTGTGGAAAGAGGAACATTTGTTGCTGTTGCTCCATTTACAGAAACAGTTACAGTTGCTGAATTAGTGTATGTAAAAACATATGTGTTTCCGTTTCCTGTAAAAGTATAAATCGGATAACGAGAATTTCCTGTCCCGCCTTTGGTTATATTTAACGTATAAGTTGTATTGTTAATTTGTTGACCGTTTGTAATTGTTGAGGTCGTATTTGTACTTTGTGTGCCATTTTGCACTTGTTTTGATGCTGTAAAAGTATCTGCATCCTGTGATTTCCCCGTCCAATACAATCCTGCATAAATAACGGTAGAACAATTTTGGATGGCACTATTTTCTCCTCCATTAGAGAGCTCCATAGTTGCCATAGACGAATTCCAAGTATTGCTGTCACCGTCAATGTCAACATATTGCATTGAGTTACTCTCGTTGTTAGTTGTGTTACCATAATTTACCAGAGTTAAGTTGGTATTTCCTAACATCGTGAAATCTCCTTTTATATTATAAATGGTTTTTGCAGGAGTAGCAGCAGCAGTTCTTTGTGTAAAGTTAACCTGTGGGGACGTAACGGTTTGAGCTGTTATGCCGTTAGTAATCATTAATGCTATAATAAGCATAAAATAATAAAAGGTATAACTATTTGTTTTTCTTGAGTAAAGTTCTCCCATAGTTTATATTTAGATTAGAACAATTGGATTTGTTATAGACAAAAGCAGTTATTATTGTTTTGATTCAATTTAACTGATGCTTTTGGGTATATTTTAAGAGAATAAAAATACTAGCTTTTGTATATAAAACC
>NCDW01000136.1 GCA_002280395.1 Flavobacteriales bacterium 32-35-8 | reverse complement strand
TTCATGTAAAGGTGTTCGCCTTTTGAGATATACCCTGTTGCACCGGGGTCACCGGACCCATGGCCAGCGATTAATAAAATTGTTGGATTGCTCATTATTCATCTTCTCCTTTTGTTTTAACCATTGTTTTTGTTTGAATTAGGCTTGCTATATTTTAATACTCTATCAGAGTCAGTTAATGATGACGTTGTAGGGTCATATAATAAACCAGCGATACTTGTTATAATTGGAAATAATAATGATGGGTTTTTAAACGTTTCTGTGAAAGTATCAATTAATGCTCCCCATGTAGTAATATCATTAATTGTCATGCCCACGTTGTTTAAAACTAAAGCACCAATATTTGCTACTAAGAAAAACCAAAACCATGGGTTTTTAAATCTTACTTGAAGGTTAAGACCACCAATATTTTTTAAACTAGCCATTACGAACTATTCCTCCTTGTTATCTTCTTTATCTCTGAATACCTTATCTTGCATAAATTTTACTTTTACCTCTAACTCTTTGACCTTATCTTTATAATTTTCTATATCTTTGCCCTTATCAGAAATCTCATCCTCCAGGTCTGCTACATTTCTAGTCAGACTATTTATGACTTCAAGAAGCTCTAGGTTCTTATTATAAATATCATAATATTTATTTTCAAAATATTGACCATATATTCTGTGAAATTTTGGTTTTCAGTATCATTTTTAAATCGTATCATACCATTATTAGTGATTAGATTTATAATGCATGTGTACTCTTTACAAAGTTTATCAAATATAAAATAATTAGGGAATACCTTATCATTAATGCATTGAAATGCTATAGAAAATCCTTATAATGTTTTGTACATTTGTAGTAATCGCAAAAAATATTACTGATGAAATTAGTTCCAAGTGTAGATTTAAATGATTTTATTTCTGGAGACCCCATAAAAAAACAAAAATTCGTAGATGAGATTGGTAAAGCCTATGAAGATATCGGCTTTGTCGCTTTAAAAGGTCACTTTTTAGATGATACTTTGGTTGAAAATCTGTATGCCGAAGTAAAGAATTTTTTCAGTTTGCCTTTAGAAACCAAGCAGAAATACGAAATCCCAGGCATTGGTGGGCAACGTGGTTATGTGTCCTTTGGAAAGGAAAGTGCCAAAGGTAAAAAAGAAGGCGACTTGAAAGAGTTTTGGCATTTCGGACAATATGTTGAAAATGATGCTAAGCGAGAAGCCGAATATCCTAAAAATGTGTTGGTTGAGGAATTACCCGAATTCAACAAAATAGGCAAAGATGCCTATAAAATGTTGGAGAAAACAGCCAAATATGTATTGCGTGCTTTGGCTTTGCATTTGAATTTGGAGGAAACCTACTTCGACCATTATATACACAACGGAAATTCCATTTTACGTCCCATTCATTATCCACCCATTACATCCGAACCAAAAGAAGCCGTTCGTGCGGCAGCACATGGTGATATTAATTTAATAACCTTATTAATGGGTGCTCAAGGCCGTGGATTGCAAGTGCAAAACCATAAAGGCGAATGGATTGATGCCATTGCAGAACCTGATGAATTAATGATAAATGTGGGTGATATGCTTTCAAGACATACCAATAATAAATTGAAATCGACCATTCACCGTGTGATAAATCCACCAAAAGAACTTTGGGGAACGTCTAGGTATTCCATCCCTTTCTTTATGCACCCCATTAGCGACATGAAGTTGAATGTTTTAGAAAGTTGTATTGATGACGCTAATCCGAAACAGTTTGATGATATTACAGCGGGCGAATTTTTAACAGAACGTTTGATTGATTTAGGATTGATTAAAAAATAAGCATATTTCATTTTAAAATGGATTTAAAAGACCAATTAAAAAATTTATTTCCAGACCATACACCAGAGCCTTCTGACGAAAACAATTTAGAGGAATCTGGCATTTGGATGCAAGACGACCCCATCATTTGTAAATACGAAAAGCGAAAGGGCAAACCCATTACCATATTGGAAGGCTACACAGGTGCCACAGAGGATTTCAAACTATTGGCAAAAGATATAAAAACGGCCTTGAGCGTTGGAGGAAGCTTTAAAGATGATAAAATCATTATTCAAGGTGATTATAGAGATAAGATCATGCAAATACTTAAAAACAAAGGATTTAAAGTGAAACGTGTTGGTGGTTGATGTATGGATAAAAAAACGCTTCATATTACGAATGGAAATCATTTAACAAAGCAACTTTTAGAGTTGGATTTTGCAGGAGACATGCTTACTTGGGAAGAAATGCTATGTGAAGGGCCTGCGTTTGCTGAAATTGATTCTGAAGCTTTTTTTAAAACCCGAAAAGCTTTTTTTGCTTCTGTGTATCAGCTGGAATTAGATGTGCACACATTTAAAAGTGAGTTGAAGAAATTAAATCGGAAAGAGCCATATTCCGAAATCATTCTTTGGTTTGAATATGATTTGTTTTGTCATATCAACATGATTGCCGTAATAAGTTTAATTCAGCAAAAGAACATAGATTTACCTATATCTCTTGTTTGTAGCGGCAGAATTCAAGGAAATAAAAATCTAGTTGGATTATCCGAACTGTCTTCATCACAATTAATAAAACATTATGAAGATCGTGTCTTGCTTAATCAAGAAGATATAAAGCTGGCCATGTCGCTTTGGCAAATTTATTGTGGTAATGACCATAATTTATTTAAGCCTTTTATTGTTAAAAGTTCTTCGTTCATCTATTTGAGCAACTGTTTAAAAGCACATTTAGAGCGTTTTCCTGATTCTAAAAGCGGATTGAACATCTTGGAAAAAAACATTCTTGAATTAGTAAAAAACAACACCATAAAATCGGAGCACCATTTACTTGGTTATGCCCTTAACTACCAAGGGTATTATGGGTTTGGCGATATGCAATTACTACGGATTATTGATAAACTTTCCATATTTTTCGCCGTAGACACTTCGGGTTACAAATTAAACAGAAAAGGTCACGAAGCCTTATTGGGTCAGCATAATTTTTATTCGCAAATGAAAAATACCATGTTTTATGGTGGCGTTAGCAACGCAGATTTTCAATTCAGTAAAACCCACAACAAACTCATAAAAACGCCCAGCAATGCCTATTAAAGCCTCAGAACTTATCCTGAATCCAGATGGTAGAATCTATCATTTAAACTTAAGACCTGAAAATATAGGCCATACCATTATTTTTGTTGGCGATCAGGACCGGGTCGAAAAAGTAACCAAGCATTTTGATGTTATTGATTTTGAAACGCAAAAACGGGAATTCAAAACACAAACAGGAACTTACAAAGGAAAACGTATTTCAGTGATTTCAACAGGCATCGGACCGGATAATATAGATATTGTACTGAACGAATTGGATGCCTTGGTCAACATCGATTTTACAACCCGAAAAGTAAAGAACACCATAACGAGTCTGAACATAATTAGAATCGGCACCTCTGGCTCGCTTCAAAAAGATATTCCTGTGGATTCCATGTTGATGAGCACTCACGCCTTGGATATTAATGGCCTATTGCATTCCTATAAAATAGATGCGATTACGAATCCCGATATTGAAGATGCTTTTATAAAACACACGAATTGGAATGAAAATAAAGCAAAACCTATTGTTGTGAAAGGAAGTGATTTTTTAGTAAAAAAATTTGATGGCTATTCTATTTACAAAGGTTTAACGGCTACTGCTGGCGGATTTTACGGACCACAAGGACGAATTTTACGTTTAGAAATTCAAGATTTGGAATTAAACAATAAAATGGATTCGTTTAATTATAACGGCATTCGCATTACCAATCTTGAAATGGAAACATCTGCGATTTATGGGCTTTCTAAGTTATTAGGACATGAAGCCATATCCTTAAATGCGATCATTGCTAACAGACCTCATGGTACATTTAGTGAAGACCCATACAAGATTATTGATGATTTAATTGTTTATGCTTTAGAACGTATTTAGATGAATTCATTACATTTTACACATAAACTACTGTTAAAATCCAATGAAAAACTTCGAGAATAATTAATTTTGAAAAAAAATTATAAATGAAAAACCTATTAATTCTAGTCGGCATCCTAACATTACTAATTTCCTGCAAAGAAGAACCAAAAGATTATGTGACATTTTCAGGACAGATAACCAATAAAAATAGTGATTCATTAGTAATCCGCTCTAGATATAGCCCTTATTCTAAAACCATCCGTGTTAAAGACGATGGAACATTCAGCGATACCTTAAAAGTAGAAACCGGGATTTATAATTTATATGATGGCAACGAATCTACCAATTTGTTTTTAAAGAATGGTTTCGAACTAACTTTAACCTTTAATACGGCTGAGTTTGATGAATCCATCACCTATTCTGGAAATGGTGCTGAACATAGCAATTTTATAGCTAAAGAATACTTACTACAAGAGAAGCTTTTGAATTTAGATGAGTTAATTGATTTAGATTCTGCTCAAATGGAAAACAGGTTTTTAGAGATAAAAAATGAATTGCTAACTTATTACAATTCAAATAAGGCTATAGATACACTCATTACAAGTAAATACATCCAAGATGTTGAGCCCATGCTAAAACCGTATAAAATTTATTTAGCTGATGCTATTGCTTTAAGAACAAATTTTCCAAAGGGAGCGCCTTCTCCAACATTCGAAAATTATGAAAATTATAATGGCAGTAAAACATCTTTATCAGATTTAAAAGGAAAATATGTTTATGTAGATGTTTGGGCAACCTGGTGTGGCCCTTGTAAAGTTGAAATACCTTCATTAAAAAAATTAGAAAAAGATTATCATAATAAAAATATTCAGTTTGTAAGCATGTCTATTGATGATGATCAAACGCATCAAGGATCATGGGACAAAGCTAAAGCAAGTTGGAAAGCCATGGTCGCGGATAAAGATTTGGGCGGCATTCAAATTTTCGCTCCAAATGGCTGGCAATCGGATTTTGTGAGAGATTATAAAATAAATGGTATTCCCCGATTCATTTTAATAGACCCAAACGGTAATATTGTGAGTGCTGATGCGCCTAGGCCATCCGACCCTAAATTATTGGAATTGTTTAATGAGTTAAGTATTTAGCTATTTATCATCTTGAATGGGTTGTTCGGGTTGCTTAAACAAATCTAAATACGCAGCTCCTAAATACTCAATAATGTGGCTGGCTATCAAACTTTGGTAGCCATAATCTTCAACAGCAATGTCAGCTGATTTTCCGTGTAAATAGACACCAAAAACAGTAGCTATCAACGGATTGTAGCCTTGAGAAATCAATCCTGTTATAATACCCGTTAGCACATCACCACTACCTGCCGTTGCCAAACCAGGGTTGCCCGAGGTGTTTACATATAATTTATCCTGATAAACGGTAATACTATGGGCGCCTTTTACAACTAAAATAACCTCATGCTTTTTTGAAAATGCTTTGGCTTTATCTAATTTATCAAAGTCATTTTTCCACTTACCCAATAGGCGTTCCAACTCTTTAGGATGCGGCGTTAAAACAGTGTCTTTCGGTAACAATTTAATTAATTCAGGCTTATTTGATAAGATATTAATCCCGTCAGCATCAATAATCAAAGGTGTTTTGTTTGTTTTTAAAAATGTTTCAAAAGCCTTAATGGTTTTTTCATTAGTCCCTACTCCTACTCCAAATCCTATAACTGTTGGGTTGATATCAAATGTAATATCCGAAATAATATGTTCGTCTTCATCCGTAATCACCATCGCTTCAGGAAATGCCGATTGTAAAACCGTATACCCACATTTAGGAATGTAGCTGGTGACCAATCCAGCCCCTGCCGATAAGGCTGCTTTACTGGATAAAACAACCGCTCCTATTTTCCCATAACTCCCTCCAATGATTAAGCTGTGTCCAAATTGTCCTTTATGGGAAAACTTATCTCTTGGCACATACATACTCAAAACTTCTGGTTTTCCTATTAAATCGGCTTCCGTGGTAGTCGTAAATAAAAATTCCCTATCCAAACCAATGTCCAAAACTTCCCATTGTTCTGTATATTTTGCGGTTTCAGGCAAAAAAAACACCAATTTAGGTGACGCAAAACTTAAGGTATAACCTGCCCAAACCACTTCATGGTCGTAGGCAGGAACTTTATCGGTATGCAATCCAGAAGGAATATCAATGGACAATGTAAAGGCTTTGCTTATTTTTAAGTGTTGGAATAGGGCTTTTACCCAATCATCTACAGGACGATTTAACCCAATGCCAAAAATGGCATCTACAATAATATCATCTGGATGTATCTCCGGAAAATCCTCAATATCATTCATTAATATGGGCCATTTTTTAGTAACACTTTTTATTCGTTCATAATTAACCAAAAAATCTTTTGAGCGTTTATCACTATAATTAACGATGTAAACATGAACGTGATAGCCATCTAATATTAAATGTCTAGCTAAAACCAAACCATCGCCTCCATTATTTCCAATCCCACAAAATACATGGATGGGCACTTGCGCTCCTTGCATGCGTAAATGCATCCAATTGAAAATCTGTGTGCCTGCCCGTTCCATCAAATCGGTTGAAGATATGCCCTGACGTTCTATCGTTAGTTTATCAGCTTGATAAATT
>NCDW01000135.1 GCA_002280395.1 Flavobacteriales bacterium 32-35-8 | reverse complement strand
GGTGAAGCCATTCATATTAAATGGAAAAATTTAATACTTCCCGCAGTGGTTTTAGGCATTCGTCCATTAGCTGTTGTTATTCAATTGATGCGGAATTCGTTGTTAGAAGTTTTTAACCAAGATTACATACGCACCGCTAGGGCAAAGGGCTTAAGCGAATATCAAATTATCTGGAAACATGCGGTTAAAAACGCCATGAATCCAGTCGTAACCGCTATTTCAGGTTGGTTTGCATCTATGTTGGCCGGTGCTGTTTTTGTGGAATATATTTTTGGTTGGAACGGACTTGGTAAAGAAATTGTAAATGCTTTAAACACTTTAGATTTACCTGTCATCATGGGTTCGGTTTTAATTATCGCCTTATTATTTATAATCATAAATATTTTAGTAGATATCATTTATGTTTGGTTAGATCCTAAGGTGAAACTCGACTAATTACTTTTAATAAAATAACAAGAATGAAAAAAATAATATATCTTTTCCTTTTGGTAATCAGTTTTTTCAGTTGTAAAACGGAAACACCAAAAGTATTTTCAGAAGAGGCCTTGGATGATACATTCATCACCTTAAATGGCGATTCCATTCCGTTTAAAGAGATTTTAGAAGCTCATAAAGGCAAAACCATTGTTATAGATGTTTGGGCGTCATGGTGCAGTGATTGTATAAAGGGCATGCCCAAGGTGAAGGCATTGCAGGATAATTTTAAAGATGCTGCATACATTTTTTTGTCATTAGATAAAAGCCAAGACTCTTGGAAAAAAGGCATAGTAAAGTATGACGTACAAGGAGCGCATTATTTTATGCAATCTGGATGGAAAGGCCCTTTTGGAACGTTTGTGGAATTGGATTGGATTCCGCGTTATATGATCGTTAATCCCGATGGCACCATAAAAGTGTTTAAAGCGATAGAAGCTGACGATAATAAGCTGATAGAAGCATTAAAATAACTATTTTTGCACGGATATTTTTAATTAGTAACTATAATAAAATCCCTTCTTAAATGGAAGGTTGTATTAGTAATGAGAAAACAAATAGTAGCAGGAAACTGGAAAATGAATAACGACTTAGCGCAAACAGAAGCGTTAATAGCCGACCTAAAGAAATACACAAAAACATCTGATGCTGCCGTAATGATAGCGCCAACTTTTACAAATTTGTGGCATGCATACCAATCTTTAAAAGGCTCAAATATTGAAGTGATAGCACAAAATATGCATTTTGCAAAAAACGGCGCTTACACAGGAGAAATAAGTGCAAGTATGCTTAAAAGCATTGGTGTTGAAACCGTTATTTTAGGGCACAGTGAGCGTCGTGAATATTTTAATGAAACCGATGAATTATTAGCGAAAAAAGTAGATGCGGCTTTAGAGTGTGGTATGAAAGTAATTTTTTGTTTTGGTGAAGTTTTGGCAGATAGAAAATCTGGTAACCATGAAAAAGTAGTAGAAAGCCAAATAAAAAACGCTTTATTTCATTTGGAAGCAGCTTCATTTTTCAATATCATTTTGGCTTATGAACCAGTTTGGGCCATTGGTACGGGCGAAACAGCTAGTCCGGAGCAGGCTCAAGATATGCATGCATTCATTAGAAAAACATTATCAAACAAATATGGTTCTGATGTGGCTGAAGGTGTTTCCATTCTTTATGGAGGCAGTGTAAAACCAAATAATGCCAAAGAAATTTTCTCAAAACCAGATGTTGATGGTGGGTTAATTGGCGGTGCAGCATTAAATGCAGAAGATTTTTTTGCTATTGTTAACGCGTTCTAAAAAAATCATGTCATTCTTACGGAAGTAAGAATCCGTTTAAATATGTCAAATACCATTTATATAGGTTACGAGTTCAAGGTAAAGCCCATTGAGCCAGGAGTTGAAATATTAATTGCAGAATTAGGGTACGCTGGTTTTGAGAGCTTTGTAGAGACAGATGATGGCGTTATGGCATACATTCAAAAAGATGAATGGAATGCTGCCATTTTAGAGGATATTCAAATACTAAGCTCTGATGAATTTGAAATCAGTTATACTTTCAATGATATCGAACAAGTGAATTGGAATGCAGAATGGGAAAAGAATTTCAACCCCATTGTTGTTGATGGTGAATGTTCTGTTCGTGCGCCGTTTCATGAAAAACCCGATACAAAATTCGATATCATCATTGAGCCTAAAATGAGTTTTGGTACGGGTCATCATGAAACCACGCACATGATGATTCAGCATATTTTGAAAACAGATTTACAAAATAAATCCGTTTTAGATATGGGCTGTGGCACAGGCGTTTTGGCGATTCTTGCAGAAATGAAAGGAGCAAAACCCATAGATGCGGTTGATTATGATAATTGGTGCTATTTGAACAGTTTAGAGAATGTTGAACGTAATCATTGTTCGCAAATCACAGTTATTGAAGGCGATGCTTCAGCACTAAAAGGTAAACAATATGATGTGATTATTGCAAACATCAATCGGAATATCTTGTTAAACGATATGGAAGCTTATGTGGCGTCACTTAATAAAAATGGCATCTTATTTTTAAGCGGTTTTTATAACGATGATATTCCTACAATACAAGCTGAATGTGAAAAGTATAAGTTAAAGTTTGAAGAAAAGTTAGAAAGAAACAATTGGGTTTCGCTAAAATTTTTAAATTAGTAACCTAAATCGTTTTTCCTTTGAGAAATTCTTAAACACTAAATAATAACTATGAGTACAAAAGAAAAAGCCTCAGAATTATTACTTGAAGAAGCAGTAAACACTCAAAATGAAATTGTTCTCTATAATGATGATGTGAACACCTTCGATCATGTTATAGAAACACTTATTTATGCTTGTGACCATTCCATGGAGCAAGCTGAACAATGCTCAATCATTGTGCATTACAAAGGACAATGTACTGTAAAAACAGGATTGTATGACGACTTAAAGCCGCGTTGTTCTATGCTGTTGGAAGCAGGTTTAAGTGCTGAAATTATTTAAAATTATTGTTTATTTCATACAGCCTTAGATAACCACTCACTTCAAATTTTGTATGTTTGAAAGTAACTTTATTTTTTTGCTTTACACGTATTTATTCCTAATGGTAAATAAAGCGGACAAAAACTAATAAAACTAGTCAAGACTAAAATGGCCGAAAATGCCATTAAAATATAGGCTAAAGTTCCTTCAATAGTCTTTGTAAAATATAATACAGCAATAGCGATCGCTATTACAATCCTAATGCCTCTGTCTAAATCACCCATGTTTTTTTTCATAATTAAATAAATTTAAATTTGTATTAAAGTGTTGTAGGGCAAACATAATCTGTTAATGGCGCATCGGTTTTTTTAAGGGCTTCAATACCACCTGATATATCAATTAAATTATTAAATCCTCTTGCTTTTAATATAGAGGCCGCTATAGCTGAACGATAACCGCCCGCACAATGTATGTAATATGTTTTGTCTTTATTTATAGCATTCATGTGGTCGTTAATGTAATCCAGAGCAAAATGTTGAACATTTTTTCCTTTTAGATGTGTGGATTGGTATTCACCATCTTTTCGAACATCAAGTACATTCAAATCTTCATTTTTAATATGTTTTGAAAATGCTTCAGCTGAAATGGAATCTAGCGTTTCAACATCTTTTCCAGAAGCTTTCCAAGTATCAAAACCACCCTCTAAAAAACCGAGTGTATTATCATAACCCACACGCGATAATCGTGTTACGGTTTCTTTTTCTTTACCAATAGGAGTTATTAATAAAATAGGTTGTTTTAAGTCGGTTATCAAAGCTCCAACCCATGGTGCAAAAGCGCCATTTAAGCCAATAAAAATTGAATTTGGAATATGGCCTTTGGCAAATTCCTGCTCCGTTCTAACATCTAAAACCAAGGCGTTTTCATGGTTTGCAATAGTTTCAAAGTCGTCGGCAGATAAGGCAATATTTCCTTTTTCAAGAATGGTTTCAAAAGTATCGTACCCTGTTTTGTTCATCATGGCATTTTTAGCAAAATATTGTGGAGGAGGAGGGATACCTTCTAAAACTTCTTTAACAAATGCTTCTTTGGTCATATCAGCTCGCAAAGCATAATTGGTTTTCTTCTGCTCGCCAAGGACACCAACAGTATCTTTGCTTAAATTTTTACCACATGCCGAACCTGCACCATGAGCTGGATATACAATTATATCGTCAGCTAATGGCATGATTTTATTTCGTAAGGAATCATAAAGCATGGCTGCTAAATCTTCTTTTGTTAAATCGGATTTAATAGCCAAATCGGGTCTGCCAACATCGCCTAGAAATAAGGTGTCCCCAGAAAAAATAGCATGATCTTTTCCGTTTTCATCAATCAATAAATAGGTAGCAGATTCTAAAGTATGTCCAGGCGTATGAAGCACTTTTATGGTGACATTTCCTAATTGGAATGTTTCATTATCCTTTGCGATATAAGCTTCATAATCGGTTTTTGCTGTAGGTCCAAATATGATTTTAGCCCCTGTTTTTTTTGCTAAATCGACATGGCCAGAAACAAAATCCGCATGAAAGTGGGTTTCGAATATATATTTAATTTTTGCATGTTCATTATTAGCCTTATCTACATATTGTTGTGTTTCCCTAAGAGGGTCAATAATAGCGACTTCACCATTAGATTCTATATAATAGGCGCCTTGCGCTAAACATCCAGTGTAAATTTGTTCTATTCTCATGTGCTATCGTCGTTTAATTAAAAAAATATTTTAATAAAAATACGAAATACCCAAGAGAGTATCTGTAACTTAAGTCACATAAACTGTCACAGTTCTTTGTAGATAATATAAATAGCCATTAAAAGTGTGAAATAGCCAAATCCTTTTTTAAGGAGGTTATTGGAAATAAATTTTGAAATACTGCCACCAATTATAATTCCCAAAATAGTCAAAAAAGAAAAGGACAACAAGAATGTCCAATCAACATAAAGGTTATGTAAATCGCCCATAAAGCCTATCAAAGAGTTCATGCTAATAATGACCAATGAAGTACCAACGGCTTTTTTCATGGGCAAATGTGCCCAAAGTACTAAAGCTGGGACATAAAGAAAACCACCGCCAGCACCAATAATTCCAGTAATAGTGCCAATGATTAAGCCTTGAATGAAGGTTTTATAGTAGGGTTGGTTTACATAAACAAGGGCATCTTCCTTTGTTTTTTTTATCATGGAAAAAGAGGCAAGAATCATGATAATAGCAAAGAATACCATAATTGCCATATTTTTGGTAACTACAAAATTACCCAAGGTAAAAAGAGATTCTGGAATGGAGTGGACCAAATATCTCCTAGAAAAATATACTGCTAAAAATGAAGGAAATGAAAATGCAATACCCGTTTTAAGATCAACAAGTTGTTTGCGATACTTTTGAATAACACCTACCAATGATGATGAACCAACCACAAAAAGGGAATAGGCTGTCGCAACAATAGGACTAAAGCCTAATAAATAAACCAATAATGGTACTGTTAAAATAGAGCCGCCACCACCTACTAGTCCTAAAACCAAGCCTACAATTAAGGCTCCAATATATCCTAGGATTTCGGTTGCTTGCATGTTAATGGGGTAGTTTATCTTTTAAAATACCGTATAGAAAAGTACCAACTAAGGCAGAAGCTATTGCAATAAGCATAGAATAAACACCTGCCCCTAATAAAATATACATAGGGCCTGGACAAGCACCAATGAGTGCCCAACCCAATCCGAAAATAGAACCGCCAATAATGTATCTTTTAAAACCCTTGTCTTTTGAAGGAAAATTAATAGGTTCATTTAAACTGTTTTTAACAGAGCTTTTTTTAGAAATCAAAAAAAACAACATTCCCGTAAGTATTGCAGTTCCTATGATGCCGTACATATGAAAGGATTGAAACCTGAACATTTCATAAATACGATACCATGACACGGCTTCAGATTTTACCAAAATAATTCCGAAAAAAATGCCAACCAGTAAGAATTTAATATGTTTCATAAATAATTAAAATAGTATTGGTAAAATAAGGTTAGTCATAATCAATCCTCCAATAAAAAAGCCTATCACAGCTATTAGCGACGGTTTTTGCAAACTACTTAATCCTGTAATGGCGTGGCCCGAAGTACAGCCGTCCGCATAGCGTGTTCCAAAGCCAACCAAAAGGCCGCCTATAATCAAGATTAGAAGGCCTTTACCTGAAGTAATAGATTCATAATCATACAATTCGTTGGGTACTAAAGTATTGCCTGCGTTATTAAAACCTAGAGCGTTTAGTTCGGAAATGGTTTTAGGATTTAGGTTAGTAACCACATCATTAGAGAGAAAATTAACAGCAATATAACCGCCAATAATAGCACCGATTACTACTATTAAATTCCAAGATTGCTCTTTCCAATCAACCTTAAAAAAATCTGAAAATTTTCCGGCACCCAATACGGTACACATGGTTTTTAGATTAGATGACATGCCAAATGTTTTTCCGAAATAAACAAGAAGCGCCATTACCAAAGCAATTAAAGGGCCAGAGACATACCATGGCCACGGATTTAAAATAAAATTCATACCTGATAAATTATTGTAAATATATAATGAAGTTAAAGTTCGCTATGTAATAAATGTTACGTATGTAAT
>NCDW01000134.1 GCA_002280395.1 Flavobacteriales bacterium 32-35-8 | reverse complement strand
CGCAATCGGTTGTTTCATTTAAAATATTTTCTATATTTGACAAAATAAAACATGTTTCGGTTAAAATAGGATATGTTTTTATTATACAACAACTAATTTTAATTACTAAAACTAACTAAATTTTATGACAAAATTTTTATTTTTTAAAAAGGAAGGCATTAAGCATTTAGGATTCCTTATGCTTGTGTTTGTATTTTGTTCAAGTATGAATGCGCAAATTAGGGTTTCCGGTACTGTGTCTGACCAAAATGGGCCATTGCCTGGGGTAACAGTCATTGTAGATGGTACATCAAATGGTGTTGCTACCGATTTTGATGGAAAGTACACATTGTCAAATGTAGCTTCCAATGCAACAATTGTAATCAGTTACGTTGGGTTTGTTACTCAAAGAATAGCTGTAAATGGTAGAACAAGTATCAATGTCACATTAGCCGAAGATTTACAGGCTCTTGATGAGGTTGTGGTTGTAGGTTATGGTGCTCAAACGAGAGCAGCTGTAACAGGAGCTATTTCAACGGTTAAAACGGAAGATATTGCCGCGCTTCCAGTTGCGAATGCTGTGGAAGCCTTACAAGGTCGTGCGGCTGGTGTTAATGTTATTAATACAGGTGCGCCAGGTTCTGAGCCAGTGGTAAATATTCGAGGTATTTCGACTTTTGGTAATTCTACGCCACTTTATGTGATTGATGGAGTTATAGTTGGTAACTTGTCTGGTATTAGTCAAAATGATATAGAAACTATTAACGTGTTAAAAGATGCCTCTACCACTGCAGTATATGGGTCACAAGGGTCTAATGGTGTGATTATTGTGACTACTAAGAAAGGAAAATCTGGTGTGTCTAAATTTGAAGCTAACATATTCACTGGGTTTCAATCACAAACCAAAAGATATGATGTTTTAAATACTCAACAATACTTGCAATATGCGAGTGAAGCATTTGGTGCAAATATTAATAACGCTGCTTCTAATTCTGGAGTTAACACTAATTGGCAAGATGAAATACACCAAAATGGTATTGTTAGAAATTATGATTTTGCTATTTCTGGTGGCTCTGATAAAGGTACGTTTAGATTTTCGGGAGGATACAATGAAAAAGAAGGTGTAATTATAAATACTGGTTTTGAGAAATTTGCTTTTAGAGCGAATAGTGATTTTAACTTTGGAAAAGTTAGGGTAGGGCAAACCATGTCGGTAAACTTTAACACGACTAAACCAGAGGCTACTTCAGGCGGACGTTCTAATATAGAGCATGCTATTAAAATGGCCCCTTATTATGGTGTTTATAATCCTGATAATTTAGGTGGTTTTCAAGGAGTAATTCCTAACATAGACGGCGGAAATGACGCTGAAAATCCAGTGAGAGTTATTAGACATGGCGATAGGTTAAATAATCAATTCAGTCTTATTGGTAACATTTATGCTGCCATTGACATCGCTAAAGGTTTAGAATTTAAAACGCAAGTGAGTTTGGATTATTACACAAGTAACAACTATAATTTTACTCCATCTTTTTATGATGGTCCAGCACATCAACAGCCTTTTGCTAACATCTCTAAAAATAGAGGTTCTGGGCAAACTATTATATATACTAATAGTTTAACCTATAAAACTACTGTTGCTGAAGATCATGATTTTGAATTGTTATTGCTTTCTGAGAAATTTGAGAATAGAAGCAGTGGCATGAATGCTAACGTTAGAAATAATGTGACTAATGAGTTAAATCAACTTCAAAATGATTTAGTACAGAGCTTGGGTAGTAATAATGATGAATACAACAGATTAGGTTATTTAGCGAGATTAAACTATAATTATAAAGATAAGTATATTGCGTCAGGCTCGTTTAGACGTGATGCATCTTCAAGATTTGGTGCTAACAACCGTTGGGGTGATTTCTGGTCAGCTTCCTTAGGTTGGAACATTGCCAAAGAAGATTTTATGAGTGATTCAGTTTTTAGCAATTTAAAGTTGAGAGCTAGTACAGGTATTTCTGGAAATGACAGAATTGGTAACTACAGATACGTATCTTCCCTATCTTCAAATTACTTTTACGTTTTTAATGGAGTCCAAGCTGTAGGAACCACTACCGGAGGTTTGGGTAATCAGGATTTGAAATGGGAAGAATTAAAGAATACCAATATTGGATTGGATTTTGGTTTGTTCAATGAAAAAATTACTGGAGCCATAGAATATTATATTAATGAAAGTGATGGATTATTAATGAATGCTCCATTACCAGTATCAATGGGTGATCCAAATGGAAATGTGCCTAGTAACGTAGGTTCTACAGAAACCAAAGGTTTTGAAATAACATTAGGCTATAATGACCGTGAAGGTGATTTTAAATGGTCTGTGAACGCAAACCTAGGAACCACTAAGGGTACTGCTAAATATTTGGGTGGTGTAGATTTCATTGAAGGTGGTGGATTTGAAAATGAACAATTGATTAGACTTGTTCCTGGTCAGCCATTATATCATTTCCATGGTTTAATAATGGATGGTATTTACCAAACACAAGCCGAGGTTGACGCCGTATTTACTGCTGATCCAACTCAAACTATTGTTAGACCAGGTGATATTAGATATAAAGATATTAGTGGTCCAAATGGTGTTCCAGATGGTCGTATTACCAATGACGATAAAACTATTATAGGTAGTGCCATTCCAGATTTTACTTATGGTTTAAACTTTGATGCTACTTATAAGAACTTTGACTTCAATGTATTCTTCAATGGTGTACAAGGAAGAGATATAATGAACACCAACATTTATGACCTAGAAGGTATGCCTAGGTTATTTAACGCTGGTGTAGGCGTGTTGAACAGATGGACAGGTCCAGGTACTTCAAATTCAGTACCAAGAGCTGGTGGAGCACCTCAAAACTTAGCTATTTCTACTCGTTATTTAGAAGATGGTTCATTCTTAAGATTAAGAAACCTTACTATAGGCTATACATTGCCTAATAATGTGTTAGGGCAGGATTTGTTTTCTAAATTTAGAATCTATGTTAGTGGTCAGAACTTATTTACTATTACAGATTATTCAGGATTAGATCCTGAGGTAGCTAATGGAGGTGCTTTTGAGTCTGGTATAGATAGAGGGGCTTATCCTCAGCCTAAAACTTATTTAGTTGGTCTTCAACTTTCATTTTAAAAAAAAAGAATTATATATGAAAACACACAAAATTATTTTAGCATTTTTCACAATGTGTACTGCCATAGTGATTATTAGCGCCTGTAGTACAAAAGACTTAGAGTTGATAAACCCAAATCAATTGGCTCCTGAGACGTTTTTTACAACTCAAGCCCAAGTCGAATCAGCTGTTAATGCAGTGTATGTCAACTTACAAACAGGAGGGATGTTTGTTCGTATGTACGTATATTCGATGGATTTAATGGGAGCTGATGCTGCAGAGAATCCTCAATTGGAAGCCAATAACCGTGAGTTTGCTCGGTTTACTTTTGATAGTAATTCTGGAAATATAGGAGATTATTGGGAAAGTTGCTATAGAGGTATTAACAAAACAAATTTTGTTATAGGAAATGCCGATCGTATAAATGCAATAAGCCCATCGCTTTTATCACAAGCTAGTAAGAATAAGTATCTAGGAGAAGCCCATTTTATGAGAGCATTGTATTATTTCTTTTTGGTGATTAGGTTTGGAGATATACCGCTAATTACAGATATTCCAACATCAACCCAGGGCACACCAAAATCACCTAAGCAAGCTATATACGACCTGATAGTTTCGGATTTACAATATGCCTCTACAAACTTATTAAGCAAAAGTGTGGAGACTAAAGGTAGAGCAACTAAAGAAGCAGCAACTGCATTATTAGGAAAGGCTTATTTATACCAAGAGAAGCATGATTTGGCTTTAACTGAGTTTCAAAAAATTTATGGTGCATATTCGTTAGAGCCAGAATACTTTGATAATTTTAAAGATGAAACAGAGTATGGTGTAGAATCCATTTTCGAAGTTGCGTTTGATGAAAAAATCAGTGCAAACCCATGGGTAAATGGTTCAAGCGGTGCAGGTAGTGGTGAAGCTACGTTAAGAGGACAGGATTACGGTTTTGCAGATTGGTTTAATACCTATCCAGCTCAAGATTTATTAGATGAATATGAAACTGGTGATCCTAGGTTAAATGATAATTTCTACTTTGTTGGAGATTCCTATGGAGTTGGTAAAACTGTTACGGTTGAGCAATTGACTATAACAGGAGGTATTGTAAGACCAGCTGGTTGGAAAAAATACCAAAACTACTACAAGAGAAATAATGAGAATAACGCTTCAAGTATTAATTTTAGATACTTGAGATATGCTGATGTGTTGTTGATGATGGCAGAATGTGAAAACAAAAGACCGGGAGGTAGCCAAAATGCAGCAATAGGTTATATTAATGAAGTTAGACAAAGACCAAGCACAAACATGCCTCCTTTGGCATTGGGTCAGTCTGCCACTGCTGTCTTTGATGCCATTGTTAAAGAAAGAAGAGTGGAACTAGCAGGAGAACAATTGCGTTTCAGTGATCTTGTAAGATGGGGATTGGCTGAATCAGAATTATCTGGACAAGGATTTAACCCTACAAAAAATTATTTGTGGCCAATACCTGCTCGAGAGTTGAGTACAAACCCTGAAGTTGGACCAGAAGATCAAAATCCTGGATATTAATATTGGATATTATTAGTTAATTTATATTGAGTTAGTTTGATAAAGGCAGCGTATTTAAATACGCTGCTTTTTATCTTTATTTATATAACACCATTATAGTATTATGAACAGAAAACATTTTTATATGAACACAGAAGCATTATCTAGGCAAACATTCGTGTTTGTATTCAAATTATGTATAGGGCTTCTTTTATTAGGTTCTTTACAGAATTGTTCCAAGGATAAAAAAGTGCCTGCCGGAGAAACGAGTGAAATTTTGTTTAACAAACTTGATAGTTCAACAACGGGCATTAATTTTAACAATACACTCACAGAAAGTGATACCTTAAATTTTTTCACTTATGGGTATCTTTATATGGGTGGTGGTGTGGCTGTGGGCGATATAAATAATGATGGTTTAAACGATTTATTCTTTACTGGAAATCAAGTACAAAATAAACTTTATTTAAATAAAGGAAACCTCCAGTTTGAGGATATTACAGATAAGGCTAACATAGGAGGAGACAGTCGTTGGTATACAGGGGTAACCATGGCTGATGTTAATAATGATGGTTTGTTAGATATTTATTGTTCAGTGGGTGGTCAGTCTGGTTCTAAAAAAAATCAATTATTTATCAATAATGGTGATTTAACCTTTACAGAAATGGCCAGTGAATTTGGTCTTGATGACAGAGGGAATAGCATTCAAGCTACTTTTTTTGATTATGATAATGATGGTGATTTAGATGTTTATGTAGCAAATTACCCTCCTGTTCCTTTTTCAACTACAGTTCAAATGTTTAAATATTTATCAACTGTAGTCAAGGATATTGAATCGGATCATCTATACAGGAATGACAATGGAAAGTTTGTAGATGTAACCAAAGAAACCGGTTTAATGAAGTATGGCCTTACTTTAGGAGCCACTGTAGGAGATATTAATAACGATGGTTGGCAAGATGTTTATGTTTCCAACGATTTTAGTACGCCAGATTATTTTTACATAAATAATCAGGATGGAACCTTTAAAGAAGTTAATACCAAAGCATCACCCCACACGGCATTTTATGGTATGGGTATAGATATTGCCGACATCAACAATGATGGGCATTTGGATATCTTTCAAGTGGATATGGACGCCAATAATAACCGTCGTAAAAAAGCCAATATGGCAAGTATGAACCCGCAGTTATTTTGGGATGTTGTTGATGCTGGATTCCATTATCAGTACATGAATAATGTAATGCAAATAAATACGGGTCTTTATACAGAAGATGGCGTACCTTATTTCACAAATGCATCAGGAATAACAGGAACTACTTCAACCGATTGGAGCTGGGCTCCATTATTTGCTGATTTTGATAATGACGGTAAAAAGGATTTGTTTGTAACCAATGGCACCCGTAAAGAGATTAATCAGAATGATTATTTTGCCAGCATAAATAATGAGAAAAAACATTTGTCCGATTTAGAGAAAAGTCTAGGAATACCTTCAGAGAAAATCGACAATTTCATGTTTAAGAATCACGGTGATCTTAATTTTGAAAGAGTAAATAAAAAATGGGGTATTGAAATGGAGAGTTTTTCTAATGGGGGCGTATATGCTGATTTAGATAATGATGGTGATTTAGAATTAGTGATAAACAATATAGATGATGTTGCTACTATTTTTGAAAATATCAGTTCTCAAACAAATTATATTTCCATAAATTTTGAAGGAAAGGACGGAAATAAATTTGGACTTGGAAATAGGGTTTATATAACTAATAATGATGAAACCCAAATGCAGGAGTTGACATTGAGTCGAGGATTTCAGTCATCTGTGGCTCCAGAATTGCATTTTGGACTCGGGAAGCATAACACTATTGAAAAGCTTAAAGTGATTTGGGGAGATGGTAAGGTCCAAGAAATGAATAATGTAAATGCTAATCAAAAATTGAGATTAAAATATATTGATGCTGTAATACCTAATGTTGATGGTCGCCGTCACATCCTCGACCCGGCGCAGGCCCCAGCG
>NCDW01000133.1 GCA_002280395.1 Flavobacteriales bacterium 32-35-8 | reverse complement strand
AAAATCATACTTCTCCATTTGGCTCAACACTAAATTTCTTCTGTTTTTTACACCAACAGGATTTCGTCGTGGGTTATAAAGGGATGAGTTTTGAAACATCCCAACCAACATGGCTGATTCTTTAATGTTTAATTCTTTTGGTTCTTTCCCAAAATAAATTCTTGAGGCGCTTCTTATACCATCACCATTATTATTGAAATCATAAATATTGAAGTATTGCGCAATGATTTCTTCTTTGGTGTATTGGCGTTCTAAACGTATGGCAATAATCCATTCTTTTACCTTCTGAAGAATACGTTCAACAATATTTGTAGAACCTTCCCCATGGAATAATTGTTTTGCCAATTGTTGCGAAATGGTACTGGCACCACCACCACTTCCTAGTTTAACAGCAGCTCTTAAAGTTCCAATAGCATCAATACCTGAATGGCTTTTATAACGAGCATCTTCAGTAGCTATTAAAGCATTTACCAAATTTTCGGATAAATCATCGTAACTCACAGGAGTCCGATTATCTTTAAAATAGATTTTACCTAGCGTTTTTCCATCAGAGGAAATAATTTCAGTTGCTAAATTTGTTTTTGGATTTTCTAATATTGTATGGTCTGGCATTTCACCAAAAAAACCCCAGGATGCCAATAAAAAAATTAGAATCACGAACAAAATGCCTCCTGTAAATGTCCACCAAAACCAACGAATGTATTTTGAAAAATCTTGAGTTTCTGTTGTTTTACTATTTTTTGCCATACTTATTATTTGCTAAAAACACGTCGCCCCAATAGTTATCGGGAGCGCTCAATGTGACATTTATTTTTTATCTGTTCTTTCAATTCTAAAACCAACATCGGTAATCCCTTCCAAATCAACAACACCATTCACTTTTCCATTTTCTCTCATAGCGTGCTGGATATTAACTTTATAAGTTCCCGATTCATTAAACATGATGTGTTCCTTGTACCACAGTTTATTTTCCTTTGTATCCGTAAATCCCGTTCCCAATAATTTACCAGTAGGGTCGGCCATTTTGTATTCTAAAGTATCTGTTATTGTTTTTCCATGTGGAAAAACCATTTCCACAATTAAAAACAAATTGCTGTATTTGTACTCATTTGTATTCCTTAAATTAACAAATAGATTGTAATGGTTTAACGAATCTGGAGGGTTTATTTTAAAACTTATTATAGAATCTTTGTTCCACTTGTTTGGTACAGATTTATACTCGTCATAAATACGATTGGAATCACAAGAAACCATTACAAAAAAAACTAAAACAAATAAAATAATACTATTTCGAAACATTTTTATTGTCTTGAGGTTTGGATTTTTTGTGATTTTTTTTCGGTTTGTTATTATGGCCGCCTTGTGTTTTGTTTTCTTGAGTCGCAACCTCCTTATTCTTTTTTCTCTTATTGTTTTTACGTTTATTATTAGGTCTCGGACTATCAAAGCGTGTTAAACTATCTTGACCTACAACGTTTTCAAATTCAGATTTAGTATCTTCCAGAAGTTCTGAAGCATATTCTTCTAGACTTGCAACTGGTTGATTCTTTTTATTTAAAGCTATAATTTCATTAGCTTGAACGGTGGTTATTTTATGCCAATTCATCCATTCCCCTTCGTAGGCATACCACATATGGCCTTTGAAAATATCCGTTTTTTGGCAAACAGCAATGCCTTTTTCTGTTTTAAGCTTTATTTCTGTTTTAGGAAATCCTTTTAAGGCATCTAAATAAGAATCCAACTCATAGTTTAAACAGCATTTTAATTTTCCACATTGACCCGCTAATTTTTGCGGATTTAAGGACAATTGTTGATATCGCGCTGCTGAGGTGCTTACCGAACGAAAATCGGTTAACCACGTAGAACAACATAATTCACGACCACAAGACCCAATACCGCCAAGTCTGGACGCTTCTTGACGAAACCCAACTTGCTTCATCTCTATACGCGTTCTAAACTCGCGGGCGAATACTTTAATAAGCTCCCGGAAATCAACACGTTCTTCGGCTGTGTAATAAAAAGTGGCTTTACTGGCATCGCCTTGAAATTCTATATCAGAAATTTTCATTTCTAATTTAAGGTCTATGGCAAACTGACGTGCCTTTACCTTCATGGGTTCTTCCTTGTCACGTGCTTCAGTCCAGATATCAATATCTTTTTGACTTGCTTTTCGGTATATCTTAAAAATTTCTTCTGGAGTTTCAGAAATATTTTTACGTTTCATTTGAACGCGCACCAATTCCCCCGTAAGGGTCACCATGCCAATATCATGACCTGATGCGGCTTGTGTAGCCACAACATCGCCAATACTTAATGTTAAATTTTCTGTATTTTGATAATATTCTTTTCGTCCATTTTTAAACCGGACCTCAACCCAATTAAACGGTTTTTCTCCATTTGGTAACGACATATTTGCTAACCAATCAAAAACGGTTAGCTTATTACAACTGTCTGTACCACAAGTACCATTATTTTTGCAGCCTTTTGGCTGTCCATCTTTAGTTGAGCAACTTGTGCAAGCCATAGTATTTTATATATTGAATTCGTTAATAATTAAATTATTACGAATGAAGGTTCATAATTATTTTTAGATTCCCGCTTTCGCGAGAATGACAATTTGATTGGACTTTTGAAATTACATTTCAAAAAAACTTCTCGAGGTAAAGATAAGATTATTATGCTTACTTTAAAATAACAAAAAAGTATCCTTGATTTTTATAAAGATACGTTAAAACACTAAAAATCTTTTTAAACAGATTTTACACTTATTATTTTTACGGGACATGCTTTTGAAGCATTATGACAATCTTCTAAAATGAGTTCGTCATTAGATTTTAAAGTGAAAAAACCTTTTTTATCTATGGCGTGAAGTAAGACCGACTTCCCGTCTTTTTTTGACATTTGAAATTGCTTTGGAGCCAATTCTACACAGTAATTACATCCAATGCATTTATTGCGTTGTAACGTGATAACAACCATTAAGCTTCTACTTTATTTTCAACAATTTTATACAATTTGTCTGATGGTCTTATTCTGAATCCTAATGGAATGGTAACTAAATCGCCTTTAGTGCCTTTACTTAGTTTTTTATCATTCACCATCATCTCGTTCACTTGTAGTTCTTTAGCTCCCGTTGTTTCACCGGTTATTAAAATAGTATCGCCTACGGAAATATCGAACGCTTCAATTTTAAATTCGCCTATTTGAGGTTTTGGGAAAAAGTGTGTTCCTTTGCCAATATATACTTTCTTTTGAGTAGCATGCGACCCTGAACCGTTACTCCATTCTCCTAATTTCTGACCTAAATAATAGCCATTCCAAAAACCACGATTATACACTTTTTCGAGTTCTTGCATCCAAGTAATTACCTGTTCTTTTTTATAGGTTTTATTTTCTAAACTGTCAATCGCTTCACGATAACATTTAATCACTTTTCCCACATATTCTGGAGCTCTACCACGACCTTCAATTTTTAAAACTTTAATGCCTGCATCGGCAACTTGGTCTAAAATATCAATGGTACATAAATCTTTTGGAGACATGATGTATTCATTGTCAATTTCCATTTCAAAACCAGTTTCCTGTTCAATAACTGTATATTTTTTTCGGCAATTTTGTTTGCAAGCACCTCTATTTGCTGAAGAATTATACGCATGTAAACTCATATAACATTTCCCTGAAACAGCCATACATAAAGCACCATGACCGAAAATTTCGATTTCTATAAGTTTTCCGGAAGGGCCTTTTATTTGTTCTTTTTCAATGCTTTCGGTGATTTTTTTTACTTGCCGTAAACTAAGCTCTCGACTTAAAACCATGGTATCTGCAAACAAAGCATAGAACTTAACCGTTTCAATATTGGTAATGTTTATTTGTGTGGAAATATGTACTTCCATACCAATCTCGCGAGCTGCCATAATAACGGCCTGATCCATAGCAATAACAGCTGTAATTCCAACGTCTTTTGCTTTGTTGATCAAGGTTTTTACTATAGATAAATCGTGATCGTAAATAATGGTATTTAAGGTTAAATAGGTTCTAACGTTTTTGGCCTTGCAACGTTTTGAAATTTCGGGCAAATCTTCTAAAGTGAAATTAATAGAAGCTCTGGCCCGCATATTGAGTTGCTCCACGCCAAAATAAACAGAATCAGCACCATTATCTAAAGCAGCTTGCAAGGATTCAAAATTTCCTGCAGGCGCCATTAACTCAATTTTTTGCATGGTAGAATTAAGCTTTGTTGGTTTTGAAATGGTCGAAAATATTCCGCAAATCTTTTTTATAAGGCAAATGGTCTGTACGCCCTTTTTTAAAGATATCGTTGCTATTGCCTTGCCCTTTTCGCAACTCCTTTTGTTCTTCGTAAGGCAACCTATTTATTTCCATACATGTAGTAGAACAACAGTTTTCCATTTCTTCTTTACATTTTGGGCATTGAATAAACAATAAATGGCACGCTTCGTTGGCACAATTGGCATGCACATCAAACGGGTCGCCACATTGGTGGCAATGTGCAATCACATCATCACTGATGCGCTCTGCCCTACGGTCATCAAACACAAAATTTTGTCCTAAATACTTGTTTTCAAGATTTTGGTCTTTTACTTGTCGGGCATATTCTATAATACCGCCTTCCAACTGATAGACGTTTTTAAATCCTTTGTGTTTAAAATAGGCACTCGCTTTTTCGCAACGGATACCACCCGTGCAATACATCACCAAATTTTTATCTTCTTTATGGTCTTTTAAATCGGCTTCAATAATATCCAAAGATTCCCTAAACGTATCCACATCAGGCGTAATAGCATTTTTAAAATGGCCAATTTCACTTTCATAATGATTACGCATATCCACCAAAATGGTTTTTTCGTCTTCAATAAGTTTATTGAATGTTTCAGCATTTACATGAATGCCTTTATTGGTAACATCAAAGGTGTCATCATTCAAACCATCGGCAACAATTTTATCGCGAACTTTCACTTTAAGTTTTAAAAAGGATTTATTGTCCTGTTCAACAGCAATATTCAAGCGGATATCTTTAAGAAATTCAATGGTATCTAAATGTGCTTTAAACTCGTGGAATCTATCGGCAGGAAGTGACAATTGTCCATTTATCCCTTCGTGGGCAACGTAAATTCTACCCAGAATATCGAGCGCGTTCCAAGTAAGAAATAAATGATCTCTAAAAAGTTGTGGATTGCCTATTTTGGCGTACTGGTAAAAAGAAAGGGTCAATCGATTTTTTCCTGTTTTATCGATTAATTCGGCTCTTTCTTTAGCGCTTAATTTATTGTACAGTTGCATGCTATACGAATGTTTTAAGGTTAAAAAAATATTTCAAAGTACAAAAGTACAATTTTTAAAGGCAGTCCAAAATTTATAGGATAAAAAAAGCACTTTGCTTTAACAAAGTGCTTCACAAACTAACCAAACATTTTTTTTGACATCTTCTTTTTCATAAATGGCTCATTTCATAGCAAAAATTTCCCCACTTTAAATAGTAGATGCAAAATGTTCATAAAGGTTGCGTGATAAAATTGTAGGATGAAAAAACTTATACTATTTTAGCATCAATTACTTCAGAAAATAAAATTAAAATGAGCAGCGAAAAAGAAGCAAAATTAAAAGCACTTAAACTTACATTAGATAAATTAGATAAAGCTTACGGAAAAGGCACCGTTATGAAAATGAGCGACCAAGCAATATCGGATATTGAAGCCATTTCATCAGGGTCTCTTGGCTTGGATATTGCCTTAGGCGTTGGAGGCTATCCTCGTGGACGTGTTATTGAAATTTACGGCCCAGAATCTTCTGGAAAAACCACACTGACCTTGCATGCTATTGCCGAAGCTCAAAAAGCTGGTGGTATTGCAGCTTTTATAGATGCCGAACATGCTTTTGATAGATTTTATGCTGAAAAATTAGGCGTTGATATTGATAATCTGATTATTTCCCAACCAGATAACGGGGAACAAGCATTAGAAATTACCGATAATTTAATACGTTCTGGAGCCATTGATATTGTGGTGATAGATTCGGTTGCTGCATTGACCCCAAAAAGTGAGATTGAAGGCGAAATGGGCGATTCTAAAATGGGATTACATGCCCGTTTGATGTCTCAAGCATTAAGAAAATTAACGGCTTCCATCAGTAAAACCAATTGCACCGTTATTTTTATTAACCAATTGCGTGAAAAAATTGGTGTCATGTTTGGAAATCCAGAAACCACAACCGGCGGTAACGCTTTAAAATTTTATGCTTCGGTGAGGTTAGATATTCGTCGTTCTACACAAATTAAAGAAACCGATGGTAATGTTACCGGTAATAAAACCCGAGTAAAAGTGGTAAAAAATAAAGTAGCACCACCTTTTAAAACGGCCGAATTTGATATCATGTATGGAGAAGGCATCAGCAAAGTTGGCGAAGTATTGGATATTGCCGTAGACAATGAAATCATTAAAAAAAGTGGTTCATGGTTTAGTTATGAAGATACTAAATTGGGTCAAGGAAGAGATGCGGTTAAAGCACTTATAAAAGACAATCCTGAACTTATGGAAGAGCTTGAAGCCAAGGTTAGAAAAATAGCCATGGCGGCATCTTCATCAGAAGATTAAATTAATTTTAAATCCCGAAACTTCTCGGGATTTTTTATTTCATAACGCAACCTTTTAACGCT
>NCDW01000132.1 GCA_002280395.1 Flavobacteriales bacterium 32-35-8 | reverse complement strand
TTTTCTTCACGGCAGCCGTGGCGTGGAGTTCGGCAATGTCTTCTGCAGACGCGTGGCGGATTGAGGCCATCCTCTTTTAGCTTTTTTGCTAAATGACGAGAGTAGTTGATTACTTTCTGTGGATTATTTGCTAACCCTCCTTCTATGATCTTAATAAGTTCGGTGTACATCATGTTTTATTTTCGGTACAAATATACTAAAAAACGGTTTAAAAAAACCAAAATACAAATAATATATTCAAAATCCGTGCAATTTATGTGTAAAACCGTACTTAGAATATCATTCAGAATACTGCCGAAGTAGCTCACTAAGCTAATACTGAAATAGATATAATGTATTGTAGTATTTTTAAGAGAACCATTGGAATATTTAGCCACCCACTTTTGAAATCATTCTACTGTACTCTAATTTTCAAATACATGAAAATTAGAAAGAAATATTAATCTTGAATAAAACAAATACATTAGTAATGTTAAGATTTGCTTAACCCTATCTCTCAAAATCATTCTAAATTTCTGGCATTGAGTCTTTAAATAAAATCCCCCAAGTTCAACCCACCTTGGGGGAAATTTTCATTTGCATTTACAAAGTTTGTAATTCATTTGAGGAATACTTGGCTGAAAATCAGTAATCCTCTCAAAAATCATTGATTATGAAATACTCTTTACAAAACATCATTTTAGAGATTCACAACAAGGAGGAAAAGATTCTATCTCAGAGCAAAAGATTTATTGATGAGGCATACGAGATGACCTTGTACCTTCAGGATCTGCTATTTTCGGTCAAGAAACTCATAACCGAAGAAGGGTTTAGTAACGACTCCGAAGAAATCCATTTCTTCCGTACCATAAAACCTCAAATACTTGGAAAGTTGATTTACTACAACAAGGTTTATCGGATTGAAACTACCTGTCCGGTTAGTAACGGTAAGATGTATTATAGCTTTTTCTCAACCCAATTGGCAATTCTGAAACGTGACTATAGTGAGCATCTATGTAATTCGGATTTTTACAGATATTATCGTTCTGGACGAACGGATCGAGATGAAACTTATTTTAGGAGAGGAAATATCAATTATCACGATGGGCTTAACAGTATCGTGTTTGAGATTGATCCGACATACTCTACTTTTTTTGATTATAAAGTGGCAAGGATTATCTCCAATGAGTTACTCTATTCCTATTTGCTTACAAAAATCAGTCCCGATGAAAATCCTGATGTGATTTTACAAAATTCCGAATCAACAAAAGATATTTTTTGGACAGATAGCAAAAACGCACTTATTGAATTGGTGTATGCGCTTTATGCTTCTGGTGCTATATCACACGGTAAGATTGGTATCCGAAAAATAAGCTTGATGTTTCAAATACTATTTCGCATCCCTCTCGGCGACCTACATCACGCTTTTCATCGTATGAAAACTCGTACAGGCTCTAGAACTGCTTTTTTAGATCAACTCAAAATATCTCTCGAAGATTATATGGATAAAGATCTTTGATAAAATGTTAATCTAAAGACATTCCATCCAAAGCAGTACAATCTATGTGCTGCTTTTTTTTTGCCCATATCTACCAATTGGCGAAAACTCTCGATTGAGATATAAAATCTCGTCCAAGTTCTTCAAATCCATTATCACATAAGGGTTTAAGAGATCTGAAAAAATCTTCAAAAAACCACTAAACCAATTGGCAAGGCTTGGCGGACAAACTCTACCATCCTTACCAATTTTGCATAGTGAACATTTAAAGACTTGTACTATGAATATTGACAGAACAGAATTTATTGCATGGATGGAGCGTATCATGGATCGCTTTGATATTCTTGGCGAACATATAGACGATGCACAGAAAAAACGTAACAGCATTGACGGTGAAGAATTATTGGACAATCAGGACTTGTTGCAAATGCTAAAAATAAGCAACCGGTCACTGCAACGCTATCGTTCCATCGGCAAGCTGCCTTATTATACCATAAGCGGAAAATTGTACTACAAACTTTCCGATGTACATCAGTTCATCAGGGAAAGTTTTACTGCCCCTGTACCGAAGATGAAAGCCAACAAGTGACAAGTACTACCAATGGAAGCCAATTAATACAAAAGCGTGAGCGCTTCTTTTACATTCGGAATTGAATTTAAAAATAGTAAGACTATGAGCGAGCAAATTGTAGATAAACAAGAGTCTCCTGACCAATTGTCGGAGATATTATTGGTGCTGGATAAAGAAAAAAAGAAAATCCAAGCTGTAAAAGGAATTGACAAAAACGGTAACCTAGAGACCGTGGATGCCAATAAAAAAAACCAGAACCAGTTCATGCGTGTGGACAAGAATGGTGATTTGTTTTCCAATTTCTTCTCTAATTTTTTCAGTCAATTAAAAAATCCAACCAATTTTTCCTTTTTCAAAATTCCTGTACCATTGGCGATTGACACGGCAAAGGAAATACAGAAACAGGTAGATCATCCAACACCTGAAGGTGAACAATTGATGAAGCAACATGAGGTAAAAGTAGAGCCGAAACAAGAGCAAAAACAAGAAAATAAAAATAAAATGGAAACAACACAAACAACACCAGAAGCAAGCGAATATCGTTACAAACCAGAACAGATTGATTGGGAAACTATGAACAATCTGGGATTGAGCAAAGAGAAACTTGAAAAAATGAATCTGCTCGATCCATTATTGAGAGGTTACAAGACCAATGAATTGGTACCAGTTAGCCTTAATCTTGGTACAGCCGTTACCCGCATGGATGCGAGGCTATCACTACAACAAAATAATGAGGGACAGGTTGTGGTAGCTATTCACGGTATCCGCAAAGAACCTAACCTGAATTTTGAGTTTTTCGGTCATAAGTTTACGAAAGAAGACAAAGACAACCTGCTCCAATCAGCCAATATGGGACGAGTAGTTAATTTGACCAATCCTAAAACTGGTGAAACGATTCCTTCTATTATCAGTGTGGACCGATTGACCAATGAGTTGGTTGCCCTGCGTACAGACAAAATAAAAATCCCAGATGAAATCAAGGGCGTGAAATTAGACGAAGCGCAAAAGCAAACCTTAATGGAAGGTAAACCACTTTATATAGAAGGTATGATTTCCAAGAAAGGAACTCCTTTTGATGCGAATTTACAGTTCAACGCCGACAAACGTTTTGTAGAATTCTTATTTGATAGAAGCAACACGAATAAACAAACACAAAACAATCAGCAAAATCAGTTACATGAAGCTCCGAAAACCTTTAGAGGTAAAGAACTGGATAATGAGCAATATCAAAAGTTCAAAGATGGACAGACTGTTTATGTGAGTGGACTGGTAGATAAAAAAGGTAAGGAATATAATGGCTATATCACCTTTAATAAGGAAACCAATAAAACAGACTTCACGTTCCAAAATCCGAATAAGATCAAAGAACAAGTGAAACCTACCGAAGCCCATAAAACGCAAACAGCGGTCAATTCCGAGGGAAAAACCAATGAAGCAACCAAGAACATCAAAGAGCCTTTGAAATCGGGACAAAAAAATCCAGATAGCAAGAAGCAGCAGGAAGAACAGGAGAAACCTAAAGCACCCGCTAAATCCAAAGGCAGAAAAATGTAATCATTAAAAAAGACACACATGAAAGCAATTATCGCAGAAAAACCAAGTGTAGCCCGTGAAATAGCCAGCTTGTTGGGAGCCTCTGAAAAAAAGGATGGTTACCTGACAGGCAATGGCTATTTTGTCACGTGGGCTTTTGGGCACTTGGTAGGATTGGCTATGCCTAGAGATTACGGAATTATGGGATTTGACAGAGCATCATTACCAGTTCTTCCAAATCCTTTTTTATTGACCGTTCGCAAAGTCAAAAAAGACAAAAGTTATACCGCTGATTCAGGCGCATTAAAACAACTGAAAGTAATTGAACAGGTCTTCAATCGTAGTGATAGTATTATCGTAGCCACTGATGCTGGACGTGAAGGTGAATTGATATTCCGTTACATCTATGAACACCTCAGATGCAACAAACCTTTTGAACGGCTTTGGATCAGTTCACTTACCGAGAAAGCTATTAAACAGGGCTTTGATAATCTAAAACTAGGTAGTGATTTTGATGGCTTATACCATGCTGCAAAAGGAAGAAGTCGGGCAGATTGGTTAGTTGGGATCAATGCATCACAGGCATTGAGCATTGTCGCAGGAAAAGGTATCTATTCGCTCGGAAGAGTGCAAACACCTACGCTCGCTTTGATATGCAAACGCTATTTGGAGAACAAGAGTTTTTCGGTACAGAAGTACTGGCAGATACAGTTATCGCATAATAAAGAGTTCATCGATTTTAAAAGCCTCTCCATAAAAAAATGGGAAGATAAAAAACAGGCAGAAGATACATTGAAGTCTATCCAAAGAAATGAGAACAGCGCTACGGTTACCTCTGTAGAAAGTAAAAATGTTACGGAACAAGCGCCTTTGCTCTTTGACCTTACAGGTTTACAAAAAGAAGCCAATAAAAAGCTGAATCTTTCAGCCGAGGAAACCTTGAACATTGCTCAAAGTCTATATGAAAAGAAGTTTATTACCTACCCACGTACCGGAAGTAAATATATTCCAGAAGATGTGTGGGCTGAAATTCCTAACCTCGTAAGAGCTTTGCAAGACAGAGATTCCTGCAAGCAGGCCGTAACCAAAGTAAAATGGGGACGATTCAACAAACGTATTGTAAATGACCTTCGAGTTACTGATCATCACGGTCTGTTGGTTACGGAGAAAATCCCATCGGCATTATCCGCAAAGGAAAATGCTGTTTATGATATGATTGCGCTCCGTTTGCTGGAAGCCATTTCGGGGGTTTGTACTAAAGAGATAACCGATGTTGCTTTAGAAGCATTGCATTATGACTTTACATTGAAAGGTTGCAAAGTATTGGAACCTGGCTGGCGTAGCATAAAGGGATATTTTTCTGATGAGGATACCGAACCTGTACAAGATTTACCCGAACTTAAAAAAGGTGATGATGTTAAATTAAAGGAAGCCACTATTCTCGAAAAGACAACCAACGCACCCGTACTTTATACGGAAGCAGGGCTTTTGTCGGCGATGGAAAGTGCAGGAAAGCAGATTGAAAATAAAGAGGAACGAAAAGCATTGCAAAATATAGGTATCGGTACGCCTGCTACAAGAGCAGCCATTATTGAGACTTTGTTTAGTCGTAATTACATTCAAAGAGAAAAAAAATCACTGATTCCCACTGAAAAAGGTTTACAAGTGTATGAGTTGGTGAAAGATAAAAAGATTGCAGATGTCGCCATGACTGCCGAATGGGAATTGACCTTACAGAAAATTGAAAACGACGAAAGTGATGCTAGAGTTTTTCAAAAAGAAATGGAAATTTATGCAACAACCATTACCAATGAGTTATTGGAGTCCACTATTGCCAAAGAAAACTTGCCACAACTTACTTGTCCAAAATGTAAAAGTCAACACCTGATCATTAGAGATAAAATTGCAAAATGTCCTGATGAGGTCTGTAGCTGGGTACAGTTTCGCAATGTTTGTGGTATACAAATCAGGATAGCCGATATTGAACGTTTAGTTAGCAAAGGTAAAACATCCCTCATCAAAGGAATGAAAAGCAAAGCTGGTAAAAAATTCGACGCCTATATCGTATTGAATGAAGACTACAAAACCTCTTTTGAATTCGAGAAGAGTAATTACAAACGGAAATAACACTGCGCTCTTATATGCATTATGCGATTAACAGTCATAATCGAGCGTACTAAATAAATACATTCGTGGTTTTATTATCTTTACAATCAATTAAGAGGTGAGAAATGAATTTTAAAAAATTAACTTTTCGCATACAGCGGACTAACGAGTTTTTACAGCAAAATGCTGTAAAAGCTGTAAACATACATATTACACTCAGAAATTGGCTTACTGGATTTTACATTGTAGAGTTTGAGCAAAATGGAAGTGACCGGGCTGAATACGGAGTTAAACTACTTGAGAACTTAGCAAAAAATATCAGTATCAAAGGACTGTCAGCTCCTGAACTTTCTCGCTGTCGACAGTTTTACCACACCTATCCACAGATTCTTGGGTTGGTAACCCAAGAATTCAAAAAACTGGTTCCTTCCGATTTCTTTGAAGATTTCACCCTTTCAAATATCCAAAAGCCAATTCTTGGGTCGACAACCCAAAAATTACAAAAAGATAATGAAAATGACGATTTAGCTCACTTTTCTAGTATTTTTCAATCTGTTTCTTATACCCACTTTACTGAACTCATCAAAATAGATGATGTCATGAAAAGGCATTTTTACGAGTTGCTAATTTTAAAAACACAGCCCAGTGTAAAAGAACTCAAACGACAGATCAACACACTCACTTACGAAAGGATTGGATTATCCGACAATCACAAGGGAGCATTTGACGAGGTAATGAAAAAGGTAAAACCGCAGCAAACAACGGATTTAATAAAATCTCATTATTTTTTCGAATTTCTCAATATCAATCAACCTCATCTAATTGAAGAGAGCGAGTTAGAGCAAGCTCTAATTGAACATTTGCAACAATTTATTATTGAACTTGGAAACGGATTTTGCTTTGAAGCCAGACAAAAACGTTTGTTAATGGGTGATGAATATTACTTTGTTGATTTGGTTTTTTATCATCGTATTTTGAAGTGCCATATCTT
>NCDW01000131.1 GCA_002280395.1 Flavobacteriales bacterium 32-35-8 | reverse complement strand
ATTAATGTTTGAAGGTGATTGCGCGAATAGTTTTTTATATTCTAATAAGGCTTTTTCAAAATTACCATTTTTATAATATTCGTTTGCCAAGGCATCATTTTGGGAAAATGCATTGGTAAAACATACTATAAAACATATTATTAAAATAGCCCTCATGTTGTAAAGATAAGAAATGTGGCAAGTAGAAATTGTGAATCTTTTTATAAAAAATGCCCGAATAAAATTCGGGCACTAACCAATCAAAATAAATGTCTATTAACTATTTATCCATCATTATTAAAAACGATAGCATGAATCGATTGGGGACAATCTTCTAATAAACTTTTTATTTGCTTACAATTGCAGTAATTTCATTTTCAGTTTTTGTGGTTTCAAAATCTGAAAATAAAACTTTGCCAGCGAAGAAAATTAATGTAATTAAAAGAGCAATTCGCTTAAGATTTTTCATGGTTAGTAGGCTTTGATAGATTTGGTTGTGCTAACTTGAGAAATATCTTTTAAAACACCAAGAAAAGTCAAGAATAATCGTTAAATAACGTTAATAATGTGCATTTCGTCGTTGAAATATATACTTAAAAATGAAACTTGTAAGATTTATTTGTTTATTTGAATCGATTAATCAATTATTTTAAAACCTGTGTAAGGTTGTAAAACTTCTGGTATAACGATGCCATTTTCGGTTTGGTAATTTTCCAAAATACCTGCCAAAACTCTTGGAAGGGCTAACGAACTTCCGTTAAGCGTATGCGCCAATTCATTTTTACCATCGCTATTTTTAAAACGTAATTTTAAACGGTTGGCTTGAAAGGTTTCAAAGTTTGATACAGAAGAAATTTCCAACCATCTATCCTGTGCTGTAGAAAACACTTCAAAGTCATAAGTCAAAGCCGATGTAAATCCTAAATCGCCACCGCAAAGTCTTAATATTCTATAAGGCAATTTTAGTTCCTGCAAAATGGTTTTTACATGGTTTACCATACCATCCAATGCTTTGTAAGATTGTGTTGGGTGTTCAATTCTTAATATCTCTACTTTGTCAAATTGATGTAATCTGTTCAATCCCCTTACATGGGCACCATAACTTCCAGCCTCACGACGAAAACATGGGGTATATCCTGTAATACCAATGGGTAAGTCGCTTTCATTCAGCAACACATCCCTAAAAATATTGGTTCCAGGGACTTCTGCCGTTGGTATTAAATACAAATTGTCTTCGGTAACATGGTACATTTGACCTTCTTTATCTGGCAATTGCCCCGTACCAAAACCAGAAGCTTCATTTACCAAATGAGGTAATTGATATTCCGTATATCCTGCCGCTGTATTTTTATCTAAAAAGTAGGTGATTAACGCGCGTTGTAATTTAGCGCCTTTGCCTTTGTAAACAGGAAACCCTGCGCCAGTGATTTTATTACCAAGCTCAAAATCGATGATGTCATATTTTTTTGCCAGTTCCCAATGTGGTTGAGCTCCAGCATATAAAACAGGAATATCACCTTCTCTATAAACTTCTTCATTATCGGTTTCAGAACTTCCTTTAGGAACAAGACTATTGGGAACGTTCGGGATTTTATAAAGTAATTGGTTTAACTCTTCAACTTTATTATTCAGCGAATCGTTAAGCTCTTTTGAAACATCCTTAAGCTGAACCGTTTTTTCCTTTAAAATATTGGCTTTTTGGGTATCTCCAGATTTGTACAAAATGCCTATTTCTTTAGAAAGCGTATTAGATTCTGCCAAGGTATTATCTAACTCGGTTTGAATACGTCTTCTATCTTCATCTAAGGAAATGACTTGATTAATGATACTTGTAGCATCTATATTTCTTTTTGCCAATCCAGCAATAACCAAATCTTTATTTTCTCTTATAAAAGGAACTTGTAACATCTGTTGAATTTTTAAGCGACAAATTTAATGAATTGCGACTATAATTGGTGGTATTTTAAATGTAAAATAGAATGTATATTGACGTTAAACATTTTTGGAATTTATAAAATCGAGTGATGCTTGTTTGTCTTTTGATAATTGGTTTTTCAAAGCCTCGACCGATTCGAATTTTTGTTCATCACGGATGCGTTTCAACAAATTAATTTGAATTTTTTTATTGTAAATAGTGGCATCAAAATTAAAGAAATGAACTTCTATGCTTTCCTTTTCACCGTTTACCGTTGGGTTCATGCCAATATTCATCATGCCGTAAACCAACTGTTCATTAATCAATGAACTTACTATGTATGAGCCGTACTTTGGAATTAATTTATAATCTTCTTCAATAACAATATTTGCCGTTGGAAATCCTAATTGCCTACCCAAACCTTTACCTTTAGACACCATGCCAGTTAACATAAATTGATAACCTAAAAACGTATTGGCTTTGGTAATATCGCCTTCATTTAAAGCGGTTCTTATTTTTGTGGAACTTACCGAAACATCATCAATATCTTTTGCTGAAATTTCTTCAACCTCAAAACCATATGTTTCCCCAAACCGTTTTAAATCTTCAAAATCGGCATTTCTATTTCTTCCAAATCTGTGGTCGTAACCAATAATGACTTTTTTGGCATTTAGTTTATCGACTAAAATTTTCTTTACAAAATCTTCTGCCGAAAGTCTGGAAAATTCCTTTGTAAATTTTTTAACCAACAAGAAATCAAGTCCTAACGAATTTAAAATATCACTGCGTTCATCAATGGTATTAATTAGTTTTATGCCTGTATCTTTTTGTAAAACCATGCGCGGATGCGGAAAAAAAGTAAGGATAACCGATTTTAAATCATTTTTGATTCCTGCATCAACTAAACGCTTGATTATTTTTTGATGTCCTACATGAACGCCATCAAACGTTCCTATGGTTACTACTGTTGGTTCTTTTGAATTATAGGTATTTATATTTTGAAGAATTCCCATGTAAAGAATAAATTGCTAATCTGAATTAAAAAAATTAGATTTGTTTGACAAAGGTTAAAAAATTGCCCTAATTATTTTTATGAAATCGCCATTAACAAACGTTTTAAAAAACACCAGTAAATAACAGGCGATACCCTAGGACCTTTGAAAACAATAATTTCTACTTATGAAAGCAAAACTACATTATGTTTTTTCAATAGCAATGTTTTTGTTTGGCTTTTCAGTTATTGCACAAAATTCTTCCTGGAAAAAATTACAGTCGATTAAGGATTTAGAAAAAATTTCTAAATACAATTTAAACAAAAATAACGTTACGTATTTTGAACTGAATGCCGTTTCGTTAAAACAAACTTTAGCAAAATCTTCAAAAAGAACAGATAAAACAAAGCGCCATAATACCGTTGTAACGATTCCTGGAGAACATGGTGAATTAGAATCATTTAATGTTTTTGAAGCGTCTGTATTTTCACCAGAATTAGCTGAACAATTTCCAGATATTAAATCGTATGTCGGTTATAGCCTTGAAAATCCTGAAACCAGAATACGAATGAGCGTTTCTCATTTAGGCATTAAAACCATGATTTCCTATGTTGGAAAACCAACCATTTTCATGGAGCCAACCTCAAGAAATTCCAATCAATATATTTTATACAGCAAAGACTCTAAAAATAATAGCCGTGAGACATTTGAATGCCAAACTATCGATGCATTAAACGAAACCCTTAATAAAAATGGCAGTACCTTAAAAACAACGGTTAATGAAGGTGGCGCAAACAACCAAACGCTTCAAAAATTTAGAATTGCTATTTCCGTAACGGGAGAATACACCAATTATTTTGGAGGAACGGTTGCTGATGCACTTGCTGGTATCAATGCTAGTTTAACCAGAGTTAATGAAATCTTTGAGACGGATATGGCCGTCACTTTTGAATTGGTTAATTCCACACAATTAATCTATACAAATCCTATAACCGACCCATACTCTAATGCCGACGTAGGAACAGATGAAAATAATGCAAATAATTCCAATGGATGGAACATACAGCTTCAAAATACCCTAACCACTGTTATTGGTGAGCCTGCTTACGATATTGGCCACTTGTTTGGAGCTTCTGGCGGTGGTGGAAATGCAGGCTGTATCGGCTGTGTTTGTGTGAATGGTTCTAAGGGTAGTGCCTATACATCACCTGCCGATGATATTCCTGAAGGTGACAGTTTCGACATCAATTTTGTAGTTCATGAAATTGGACATCAAATGGGGGCTAGTCATACTTGGTCCTATACCAATGAAAGTTCTAATAATGTGCAATCTGAACCAGGAAGTGGCAGCACCATTATGGCTTATGCCGGTGTCACCAATTTAGATAACGTTCAATTAAATAGCGACCCTTATTTTCATTATCAAAGCATTAAACAGATATTAAATAACTTAAGTACCAAAAGCTGCCAAACAACCACGGCGATTTCCAATAATTCTCCCATAGCAAATGCCGGAAATAATTATACCATTCCACAAGGAACACCTTATATTTTAAAGGGAAGTGCCACAGATGCCAATAGTGGTGATAACCTAACTTATACTTGGGAACAAATAGATAATGGTATTGTAACTAGCGCCAATTTCAGCTCCAGTTTAGCTTCCGGTTCTATTAATCGATCTTTACCTCCATCTACATCACCCAATAGGTATATTCCAACCCTTAAAAGTGTACTTAATGGAAAATTAACGGAAACAAATCCAACGGTTGGAAGCGCATGGGAATCGGTGTCTTCTGTATCAAGAACACTCAATTGGGCGTTAACCGTTCGCGATAGAGACCCTTTAACGGTTGTTCAAAATGGCCAAACAAGTTATGATACTATGAGCATTACCGTTAATGCCAGTTCAGGCCCTTTTAAGGTTACTTCTCAAAATATTACAGATTTGAACCTAACGCCAGGAACTGTTGAAACCATCACTTGGAATGTTGCCAATACCACCGCCAGTCCTGTTAATGCGACTACCGTAAACATTCTTTTGTCAACGGATGGCGGCTTAACATTTCCAACAACCTTAGCTACCAATACGCCAAATGATGGAAGCGAAAATATTAGCATTCCTTTTATCTATTCTCCACATTGTAGAATTATGGTAGAAGCCGTTAATAATATTTTTTATGCTGTAAATGATGAAGATTTTGCTATTAATTATACCGTAATCACTACGTGCCCACCAACATATGCGTCTGCTTTAAATTTGAATTTGCCTGTAAATGATAATCAAGAAGCCAATCATATTATAAACGTTCCTGATTCTGGTGTTATAAGTGACGTGAAAGTCAATGTAAATATATCACACACCTATGTTGAAGACTTGGTTGTTACGGTAACGCATCCTAACGGAACCTCAGCCTCTAAACTTTGGAATAGAAACTGCACGTCCCAAGATAATATTGTGATAACTTTTGAAGATTGGGCAAACAATATAAATTGTAGCTCTACGGGTGCAGGGAACACCTATGCTCCTTCAGAATTATTGGATATTTTTAAAGGATTGGATGCTGCTGGCGCTTGGAGCATTAACGTAAGTGATTTAGGTGTTGGCGATAACGGCACTTTAAATTCATGGTCTTTAGATATTTGTACCCAAACCGACACATTGACAAACCCCAATATTGAAGAAACTATTATTGGTGTAAAGGTATTTCCAAATCCTAATAATGGTCGTTTTTGGGTGGCTTTCAATTCTGAAACCAATAACGATGTTACCATGACACTATTTGATATAAGAGGTCGATTGGTATTTAGTAGCGTTTACCCTAACCTGGGAGGTAATTTTAGGGAAGAGATAAACCCTATGGGACTAAAATCGGGAATGTACATATTAACTATTAATGATGGAAATATAGCAACCAAACGAAAAATCATTATTGAATAACATTATTTCCCGTTAAAGGCATTCATAGTCGTATTTACACCAGCAAGCGCAAATGATTTGACCAACTCTACAGATTTTTCCAAACGCTCTTTAAGGTTTTTGCGTTCTTCTTCCGTCCATTCCCCTAAAACATAATCTATTTGTTTTCCTTTGCTAAAGGCATCGCTAATACCAAACCTAAATCGGTTATAATTTATGGTATTCAATTTCTCTTGAATGTCTTTTAATCCATTATGGCCACCATCACTCCCTTTGGTTTTAAGGCGAATACTTCCAAAAGGCAAGTTTAAATCGTCTGTAATAACCAATAAATTCTCTAAGGGAATATTTTCTTTTGTTAACCAATATAACACGGCTTTTCCGCTCAAATTCATGTAGGTATTCGGTTTCAATAAAATAAAAGTCCTTCCTTTTAATTTATAGGTAGCAATGTCTCCCAATTTTTGGGTTTCAAAGGTTAAGCTTTCTTGTTCGGCTAAATAATCCAATACTTTAAAACCAATATTATGGCGCGTATTTTTATAATCGTCCCCAATATTTCCCAACCCTACTATTAAATATTTTTTCATGGAATTGCTTTCCTCTATGCGGTTTCTTTTCTTAAAAAATTTATTAATAAACCTAAACACCGTTTTTAATTTGTAAAAATAAAAAAGCATACTGAATAATAGAATACTATTAGTAAAATTAAATATACTGTACATGTTAGGTAAATCATTAACATATATACAATAAATGCATTTGTTTTTTTAACATAATTAACTTTTAACGCCTAAGAAAATAATATTACTAAAAACGTTATTTTTATTTGTACTAATTCTAAATAAGTTTATTTTTGTCAAAAAAAAATCCATGGAC
>NCDW01000130.1 GCA_002280395.1 Flavobacteriales bacterium 32-35-8 | reverse complement strand
AAATCCAGATATTTCGATGACTTTAAATATATGCAAGAGTTACGTGCAAGGGATTCCATGGATTTATTGTCACAAACTCAAAAAATCACCTTTCTTGAGGGCAAATTAAAGCAGTTGTCTAAATATGAACGCAATCAAATCCCTTTTGATGATATTGCAAAAGAAGTAAAAATAAATTATACCAATTTAGAGCAGTTTTCGTATGCCATTGAAATAAAAACCAATTTCAATAAAACGGATACCATTCCTGTATTTGAGGTAAAATGGAATACATCTTTAGAGAGTGAAAATACTATTTTGAATGAAAAACAAAAATTGGAAAAATGGTTAAAGCAACGTTTGTCTTTAGATACGATGGTCGTTAAGCGGTTAAACTAATTATTGCTTTTCTTCAATATACATTTGGCGCACTTTTTTCATCAATTCCGAAGAATACACAAAATCGGTAACCACTTCGTTATCTGTTTTAAATATGGTGTCTTTGGAGCCTTCCCAAGCTTTCAGTCCATCTTTTAGAAATACGATTTTCTCGCCAATCTCCATAACTGAGTTCATATCATGCGAATTGATGACTGTAGTAATATCGTATTCATCGGTGATTTCCTTAATCAAATTATCAATGATGATGGCCGTTTTTGGATCCAAACCTGAGTTTGGCTCATCACAAAATAAATATTTAGGATTATTCACTATGGCACGTGCAATGGCAACGCGTTTTTGCATACCGCCAGAAGCTTCGCTGGGCATTTTACGATGGGCATCAATCAGGTTAACGCGTTTTAAAACAAAATCGACCCTATCTTCCATTTCACTTTTGCTTTGCTTGGTAAACATTTTCAAGGGAAACATCACGTTTTGTGCAATGGTTAACGAATCGAATAGGGCACTGCCTTGAAATACCATGCCAATATCGCCCCTTAAATCACGTTTTTGGTCTTCTGTTAATTCCGAAAATATTTTACCATCATAAGAAATACAACCATTTTCATAAGGGAAAAGTCCTAATAAGCATTTTAAAAAAACGGTTTTCCCAGAGCCACTTTGCCCAATAATAAGGTTGGTCATGCCTTTTTCAAAAGTGGTGCTGATGCCTTTTAAAACTTCAACGCCATCAAATGATTTATGCAAATCTTTAACTTCTATCATTAGCTCAACAGCATTTGGGTTAGTAAATAATTTAAAAGAATAATCACCACACTAGTCCAAACAAACGACGTGGTACTGGCCTTGCCAACTTCAAGCGCACCACCTTTCATATAAAAACCATGAAAGGAAGGAATGGTTGCTAAAATAAAAGCAAATACAGAGGTTTTAATAAAAGCGTACGTAACATGAAACGGTTTAAAATCTAACTGGATACCGGCTATATAATCTTCAGCAGTACTAAAACCGCCGTAAACACTGGCTATCATACCTCCTACAATTCCTAAAAACATGGCAATGGAAATAACAAAAGGGTAGAGTAGTAAAGAAATAAATTTTGGAAATACGAGGTAGTTTAAGGCGTTTACACCCATAACTTCTAAAGCATCAATTTGTTCCGTAACACGCATAGTTCCTATACTAGAGGTGATGAACGAGCCTACTTTTCCTGCCATGATTATGGATATAAACGTAGGGCCAAATTCTAGTACGATCGATTGTCTGGTAGCAAAACCTACTAAATTTTTAGGGATTAAAGGATTGCTAATATTTAATGCCGTTTGAATGGCAACCACACCGCCAACAAAAAACGATATAAAAGCAACAATGCCCAAAGAGCCAATGATTAAATCGTCTATATCTTTTAAAATCAATTGTTTCATAACCCCCCATTTGGTAGGTTTCCGAAACATTTCAACAATCATTAAAAAATAAGTGCCAATATTGTGTAGGTATAACATATCAAAATTTAATAGTGCTAAAGTAAAAAAAAGTTAGAGGTATTTAACCTTAATTTTAAATTAAGATATTTTTAAAACTGTATTTTTGACAATCGAATAATAAGTAGATTATGAAAAACAGTTTATACCTGATAGTTGTTTTTGTTTTGAGCCTGTCTTGCAAAGCTCAAAATAACGTTTCTAAAGTGGCTGAAACAAATACCTTAAACCCAAAATTAGTGGTTGGCATTGTTGTAGACCAAATGCGTTATGATTATTTAACACGTTTTTACAATAAATATGGCGAGGGTGGTTTTAAGCGTATGATTGATGAAGGGTTTAATTGTAAAAACAACCATTTTAATTACGTACCAACCTATACCGGCCCAGGTCATGCATCGGTTTATACTGGCACAACGCCAAAATATCATGGTATTATAGGTAATGATTGGTATGATAAAGAGCAAAAAAAATCTGTGTATTGTGCGGGTGATGACACGGTAGAATCAATTGGTACGACAGATAAAGCAGGGAAAATGTCACCTCACAGAATGAAAACCACCTCTTTTGCAGATGAAAATAGACTGTTTACTCAAATGCAAAGCAAAACAATCGGCATTGCCTTAAAAGACAGAGGTTCTATTTTACCTGCAGGTCATACCGCAAACGCAGCGTATTGGTTTCATGGAAAAGATGAAGGCAACTGGATTTCGAGCTCTTTTTATATGAATGAGTTACCAAAATGGGTTTCAGATTTTAATAATAAGAAATCGGTTGCTACGTATTTTAAAGAATGGAACACCTATTATGATATTGCAACTTATACAGAAAGTGGCAGCGATTTAAACAACTTTGAAGAAGGCTATAAAGGAAAGGAAACCGCTGTATTTCCTTATGATTTACAAACTTTAAAGGAAAAAAACGGCAATTTCGATATTATCAAATTGTCGCCTTATGGCAATGATATTACAACCGATTTTGCTCTAGCTGCCATTGAAGGCGAGCAATTGGGGAAAGATAATTTCACGGATGTTTTGGCTATAAGTTACTCCACGCCAGATTATATTGGACATAATTTTGGGGTGAATTCAAAGGAAGTACAAGATGCTTACATCCGTTTAGATAAAGATTTAGAGCGGTTGTTCCATTATTTAGATACAAATGTTGGTAAAAATCAATACACCGTATTTTTAACGGCAGACCATGCTGCTGTTGAGGTTCCAGCTTATTTGCAAAGCAATAGAATTCCAGCTGGCTATTTTGATAATAGTGGGTTTAGGAAGAAAATCAGCCAATTTTTAGTAACTAAATTTGGTGCTTCAGATTTGATAGAAAACATTTCTAACAATCAGATATTTTTAAATAGAAATAAACTTTTAGAAATGAATTTAATTTTAGAAGATGTGCAACAAGTCATCGTCAATGAAATTATTACATATAAACATATTGATAAAGTATATACCGGCTCAAGTTTAACGAACTCTGCATTTTCAAGTGGTATTGAATCGTTATTGCAAATGGGCTATAATCAAAAACGCTCGGGAGATGTTGTTTTTGTTTTAGATCCTTCCGTTATTTCTTATAGCGAAAAAGGATCTACACATGGTTCTTCTTTTAATTACGATACCCACGTACCGCTTTTGTTTTTTGGTAAAGGTATAAAGCGTGGCGAGACACTTCAAAAAACCGAGATAACCGATATTGCGCCAACCATGTCGGCACTTCTAGGTATCAGTTTTCCAAATGCGTCCACAGGTAAACCTTTAGAATTTGTTTTTGAATAGATTGAGCAAAAAAACTATATACTCTTTAATCGCTGTAGTCTTAGTTTTGGGAATATACGGCTACGAACATTTTTTAAAAGGTGAAGAGAAAACCGTATTGGTTGATTCTGGCAAAAAACCTAAAATTACTACTAATGAATATTTTCTTCCAACAAGCACAACAGGACAAATAATTCATCATCAAAGCTACTCATTGTCGTATAGCGAACCGCACGAACAAGCCGAATGGGTGGCATACGAATTAAAAAAAGGACATCTTTCCAATAGCAATTTTAAGCGTCCTTATTTTGAAATTGATACCGCTGTAAAAACAGGTGCTGCCGATTGGAGAAATTATAAAAATTCCGGTTATGACCGCGGACATTTATGTCCTGCAGGCGATAGGAATTACAGCCAATCTGCGCATGATGAAACTTTCTTGACCAGTAATATTAGTCCGCAACGAAACGATTTTAATGCTGGAATTTGGAATCGGTTAGAGCAAAAAGTACGTTATTGGGCTAGTAAATATGATGGTGTTTTTGTGGTTACTGGTGGTGTTTTAAAAGGACGTATGAAAACGATTGGAGAGGAAAAAGTCGCAGTGCCAAATCAGTTTTATAAGGTGTTGATTGATAATACCGAGCGAACCAAAATGATTGCTTTTTTAATACCGCATGAAGCATCTAATAAACCATTATACGAGTTTGTGGTTTCGGTTGATGCCATTGAAGCATTAACAGGCATTGATTTTTTTCCGGAATTAGAGGATGGTTTGGAAAATAAACTGGAAGCCGCCAGTGATTATAAGGATTGGAGTTTTAATTAATTTTGTTAGCTGTTAGCTGTTAGCTGTTAGCTGTTAGCTGTTAGCTGTTAGTTGGGTGTCATGCTGAGCGCAGTCGAAGCATCTCATTTTAATAACTTCAACATCCCTTTCCAACGTAAATTTCTAATGAATTCGCCTTCTTCTTCAGTAACCAAAAAATCTATGTTATTTTTTTTTGCTTTAAAATAACCAGCCATGTAATCCTTAAATAAATTAAACCGTCGTTTTTTATAAGCTAGTTTTAGTGCCGAAATTAAAGTAATTATAAAACCATACCGCATTTTGTACATGGCTTCGCCCTGCAAATATTTAGAGGCTTTGTTATAGCTGATTCCGGTTGGTTTTAAATGTTTTACATGAAGAGTGTTGTCGGTTAAAAGTTTCCAGCCATAATATTTGGCTAGCAATTCATCAACCGTATCCCAGCCCATAGAGGGTTTTAATTTTCCAATTTGCAAAAAACAGGCTTTTCTATAAGCTTTCAAAGCACCGCGAATATGGTCTTTTCTGGTTAGGTTTTCTAGCATCCAATGGCCATTTTTTTCAATATAACAAAATCCAGCGGCCATGCCTAGTTTGTCATTGTTGTTGAAATGTGAAGAAAGTTGTTCCAAGTAATTGTTAGGAAAAATCAAATCGGCATCAAACTTACAAATCACATCATATTCATCATCTAAAACTTCAAAACCTTTATAAAACGCATTGATGATTTTTGAGCCTGGTAAATGTTCGTTTGTGGATTTAGAGTTTACTAATTCAATCCAAGAATATTTAGCGCTATAAGATTCTACAATATCTTGTGTGCCATCTGTAGAATTATCATTTACTACCAGCAAACGTTTTGGTTTTAAAGTTTGATTCACCAAAGAATCGAGTGTCAAACCAATCGAACTTTCTTCGTTATGTGCCGGTATGATGATGTAGAAATTCAAAAATCCAAATATGTTTTAGTGTTTAATTTTTTCAGCGTAGACAATGTAATACCTCGGCGTAAAAAATCTTAGTAAAGGTCTTATGCCTAATTTTTTTGTTGGGTTTGTCCATTTTTCTGTAGCGATGATTTTCCAGCCCGTTTTTTCCAATAACCAATCAAATTGCCAATCTTCAAACTCATGGTAATGCCTGTCTAGCATATCGGTTTTACTTCTATATGCTGGTGAAAACCATAATTTAAGAGGTACGCTAGCTACTAATTTATCAGCTTTAATAGATTTTAAAACGGTGAAAGGTGACAGTAAATGCTCAAAAATTTCAAAAGCGGAAATGACATCTGCTTCAGAATTTTTAATTGCCGAAATATCTAAATCCAAATCCTCGCCCAACGTATTACTAACGTTGTAACCATGTTCTTGCATCACTTTTGTAAACGGATTTTCAACACCTAAATCTAAAATAGTTTCAGTAGTTGAAATGTGTTTTTTTAAGAAGGTAATGGTATGTTTATAGCGTTTGTTCGGAAAGCTTTTCTCGTACATTGTTACGGTTTAATCTGTTGCCTATACTTGCAAATATAGTAACATATAATATGGTTTTATAATTTAATTAAGAATGTAAAGTTTGAATTTAATATCATAAAAAACAGAAACTGCCCATAAAAAAAAATTCAATTCATATAAAACGTTTACTTTTGATATTTATAAGAAACCTATTATTTACAAATAATTTATTTGAAAGGGAGTAATACATACAAACAAGCTTTTTGGTTCACCATCATTAATTATTTAGGAGTCATTATTGGTGCTGTTTCTACGGTATTTATTTATCCGTACGATAAAGAGTTTCTTGGTATGGTTCGCTATGTAGATAGCATTGCCCAATTGCTTTTTCCTGTGATGGTTTTTGGCGGTGCACAAGCATTGATTCATTTTTATCCATCGCTTTCAGAAGACAATAAAAGGCAACTTTTCAAGTATGGTATGACCACCATTTTACTGGTAAGTTTTGTGATTTTGTTGCTTCTTATTGTTGGAAATACGTTTATTGAATGGGAAAATTATAAGTATCTTTTCTATGCATTCCCCATAGGGTTTGTCTTGGCTTTTGTGGAGCTATTTAGAAGACAAGCTACTAATATTGAAAAGTTGGAAGTGCCTACTTTTTACGAAAAAATCATTCCCAAAATTGAAAGAGTAAGAAAAGGAATAACCCACCATCTCTTTTTGCTAAGGAACAAAACCAAGAAAACGCTCACCAGGTAGGCACCAAAAGAGACCCTTGAAGCGGTCAAAA
>NCDW01000129.1 GCA_002280395.1 Flavobacteriales bacterium 32-35-8 | reverse complement strand
TATACAATATGAAATTTTGTCAGATAAAATATTTAGGATGCCGAAAATTCCAAATTAAATGCTTCAGCTATTTCTCTGTAAACAATTTTACCATTCACAATATTTAATCCTTTATTCAATGGTGCACTATTTTGACAAGCCTGTACCCACCCTTCGTTTGCCAATTTAATAACGTATGGCAATGTAACATTGGTTAACGCCACCGTAGACGTATAAGGAACCGCTCCCGGCATATTGGCAACACAATAATGCACCACATCATCAATAATATAGGTTGGGTCTTCATGGGTGGTCGGCCTAGTAGTTTCAAAACAACCGCCTTGATCTACCGCCACATCTACAATAACGGTTCCGGGTCGCATGTCTTTAAGCATGTCTTTAGTGATTAATTTTGGGGCTTTGGCACCTTTTATTAATACGCCTCCAATAATTAAATCTGTTTTTGGTAAATGTCTTCTAATATTATATTCACTTGAAAACTCAGTATTCACATTCGGAGGCATGATATCTGAAATATAACGCAACTGATTCATATTAATATCCATAATCGTAACATTGGCTCCTAATCCAGCAGCCATTTTAGCAGCTTGAATACCCACAATGCCACCACCTAAAACCAACACATGTGCTGGAGGTACTCCCGGAACACCTCCCAACAAAATACCTCGTCCTTTAATGGGCTTTTCCAAATATTTTGCTCCTTGTTGAATGGACATTCTTCCAGCTACTTCAGACATGGGGATTAATAATGGTAAAGAACCATTGGCGTCTTCAACCGTTTCATAAGCAATACAAATAGCATTACTTTTTATCATCGCTTGAGTTAGTGTTTCACTAGAGGCAAAATGAAAATAGGTAAATACCACTTGATTGGGCTTAATTAGATTATATTCCATTTCAATAGGTTCTTTAACCTTTACAATCATATCTGCCACAGCATATACCTCATCAATCGTTTCAAGAATGGTAGCACCAGCCTTTGTATAATCCTTATCAAAAAAACCACTCCCAAAACCTGCATTTTTTTGCACGTAAACGGTGTGGTTTCTTTTAGTTAGTTCAAAAACGCCAGAAGGCGTCATGCCTACCCTGTTTTCATTGTTTTTAATTTCTATGGGAACGCCAATTTTCATCTGTTAATTTTAATTTATTTGAATAGTCACTTCATTCGCAAAATTAAAATAATAGATTGAGAATAATGAATTATATATGAAGTTTTGTGAATTTTTTTAGACGAAATGATTGATTTACTGAAAATACACTAAATCGAGTTTGATTTTCAAGAATTTTTGGCGTATTTAATCTTGAAATAAATCAGTAAAAAAGCCGAACATAAAGTGATGGCATTTGCGGCAATCATAGACGGACTGTTTTTATAAAACCCATACACCAACCAAATAAATACCCCTGTAAAAAACATGAGAAGCATAGGCAGCGACAGCGCGGAAACATCTTTGGTTTTCCATGTTTTATACACTTGTGGCAAAAAGGCAGCGGTTGTTAAAAACGCTGCTACAAAACCGATAATTTCTATAAAATCCATATATTATTTGGGACTAATTTTAAATTTTGAACGTCATTGCGAGGAGGTACGACGAAGGAATCTGCCTATTAGAAACTTCTCCGTTCCAATTAAACAGATTGCTTCGTTCCTCGCGATGACGTTAGCCTACAATATTTACTATTTTCCCGGGAACAATAATCACTTTTTTAGGAGCACGCCCTTGTAATTGTTCTTGGGTTTTTTCATGAGCCATCACCGCTTCTTCAATTTGTTGTGCATTAAAATCCATAGGCAACTCCATGGTGAATTTCATTTTTCCATTGAATGAAATGGGGTAATTTTTACTGCTTTCTACCAAATAACTGGCATCAAATTTTGGAAATGGTGCTGTTGAAATCGATTCATTGTGTCCCAATTGATTCCATAATTCCTCTGCGATATGTGGCGCATAGGGTGATAATAAAATCAGTAACGGTTCTAATATCTCTTTTGAAGTACATTTTTGAGCTGTTAACTCATTTACCGCAATCATGAATGTTGAAACCGACGTATTAAACGAGAAATTCTCAATATCTTCCTGTACTTTTTTGATGGTTTTATGAAGCGTTTTTAAATGGTCTTTTGAAGGTTCTGCATCGTTTACAAGCAATCCGTTTTCACCAACATACAATCTCCAAAGTTTTTTAAGGAAACCATGAACACCTGTAATACCAGCGGTATTCCAAGGTTTGTATTGCTCTAAAGGCCCTAAAAACATTTCGTAAAGACGTAAACTGTCCGCACCATAATCAACACAAATTTGGTCTGGATTGACGACATTGTATTTGGACTTGGACATTTTTTCGACTTCACGAGAAACTTTAAAAGCCCCTCCTAAATCCTCCCCAAAAGGGAGGACTTCCCCATTCTCACCGATAAAAATAGCGTCTTTATATTCTTCTCGCCAATTTTTGAAAGCTTCAATATCCAATTCATCAGATGAATTAACAAATGAAACATCAACGTGAATTGGTGTTATTAAAAAAGTAAGATTATCTGAATTTGCATTTTTTCCATAAAATAAAGCTCTTGTTTGCTCTGATTTTTCAATAATTTCCTTTTCAATATAATCTTCTAGAAAGTTAAAAATGCACTTGGTTTCTTCATTTTTTATTGCGGAATTGCCATAACCACTCATATCTAATAAATCATACATCTTTTTTGAAATAAAGATTTCATTTTTAAAAAATGCATGCTGTCCTGCATATTCTCTTTCTCGATGCATTACGCCAGGATTGAGTCTATAAACAAAGGCACTCGTCCCCAAAATCATCCCTTGGTTAATCAGCTTTTTGGCATATTCATCCACTGGCACCAACCCTTTATCAAATAAGAATTTTTGCCAAAAACGCGAGTACAATAAATGGCCTGTGGCGTGTTCGCTACCGCCAATGTATAAATCGACATCTTTCCAATAATTAAGTGCTTCTTTACTGGCAAACTCATTTCCATTATGAGCATCCATATAACGGTTAAAATACCACGAACTTCCCGCCCAACCTGGCATGGTGTTCAATTCTAAAGGATGGATCGTTTTATTGTCAATTAAATCATTTAAAACGACTTCATTTTTAGTCGTATCCCAAGCCCAAACGGTGGCATTTCCCAAAGGTGGTTCGCCCGTTTCGGTTGGTAAATATTTTTCAACTTCTGGCAAACGTATTGGTAAATGTTTGGCATCAATCATTTGCGGCATCCCATCTACATAATACACCGGGAACGGTTCGCCCCAATAACGCTGGCGACTAAACACCGCATCACGCAAACGGTAATTGGTTTTGCCTTGTCCTTGTCCTAGTTTTTCAAGTGCGTCAATGACTTTTTTAGTGGCTTCTTTATAGTTTAATCCGTTTAAGAAATCGCTATTGGCAATAATGATTTTGTCTTTATCTGCAAAAGCTTCTTTTGAAATATCTGCGTCCTGAAAAATATTTGGAATCGGGATATTAAAATGTTTTGCAAAATCGTAATCACGTTGGTCGCCACATGGCACGGACATCACTGCACCTGTTCCGTAACCCGCTAACACGTAATCGCCAATCCAAACTGGAATTGGCTGTTTTGTAAACGGATGTTCTACGTATGCCCCAGTAAATGCTCCTGAAATGGTTTTTACATCGGACATCCTATCGCGTTCGCTACGTTTAGCGGTAGCTTCGATATAATTTTCGACCTCCGCTTTTTGTGCTGGGGTTGTGATTTGTGATACGAGTTCGTGTTCTGGAGCGAGGGTCATAAAACTCACTCCGAAAATGGTGTCGGGACGGGTTGTAAATACGGCAATTCTGAATTCTGAATTCTGAATTCTGAATTCTACATGAGCTCCAACCGATTTCCCAATCCAGTTACGTTGAGTTTCTTTTAGCGATTCCGTCCAATCGATTTTTTCCAAACCTTCAAGCAAACGTTCGGCATAGGCAGAAATACGCATGCTCCATTGGGTCATTTTTTTACGGATAACGGGATGCCCGCCACGCTCGGAAACGCCATTGACTATTTCATCATTTGCCAACACCGTTCCCAATGCAGGGCACCAGTTCACTTCGGTTTCGGCTAAATACGTTAATCTATATTGTAATAAAATTTTTTGTTGTTTTACAGAATCAAATGCATTCCAATCTTTTGCGGAAAATGGTTCAATAGCATCATCACAAATGGCATTTACTTTAGAATTTCCTTCCGAAGCAAATCGTTTTATAAGTTCTGAAATGTCTTCGGCTTTATCGCTATCCTTGTTATACCAAGAATTGAACAGTTGGATAAAAATCCATTGGGTCCATTTATAATAACTGGGGTCGGAGGTTCTCACTTCACGCGACCAATCAAATGAAAATCCGATTTGGTCTAATTGACGGCGGTAGGTTTTAATATTTTCTTCGGTAGTCAACGCCGGATGTTGTCCTGTTTGAATGGCATATTGTTCGGCAGGCAAACCAAAACTATCATAACCTTGCGGATGCAATACGTTAAAACCTTGGTGACGTTTATAACGTGCATAAATATCGGAAGCAATATAACCTAATGGATGCCCTACGTGTAAACCCGCACCACTGGGGTACGGAAACATGTCCAATACATAATATTTGGGTTTTTCAGAATTGTTTTCTGCTTTAAACGTTTGGTTTTTGGCCCAATATTTTTGCCATTTGGCTTCTATCTCGTTGAAATTGTAATTCATTATAATTTTTTCCGCTTATAAAAGCGCAAATTTAAACTTATTGGTTAACAATGAAAAGGTTATTGTCTATTTAATCGCTTTCATCTTTCATAGAAATAAATAATCCAGTTTAAGTTTCCTTTAAAATGCAATTCGTAATTTTGCCGTTTTAAAAACACTTCCTTTTTTTGATAAGCAATTCAACCAAAGCACATCTGGCTTTACTAGGAGCCAATACCATTTATGGTGCCAGTTATATTATCGCTAAAGGCATTATGCCCGAGAAAATCGACCCGACTGCGATGGTCGTTATCCGTCTTGGTGTTTGCACGCTTTTATTTTGGCTGATTAAATTCTCGCTTACTAGAGAACGCATCGAGAAAAAAGATTGGCTCATGTTTTTTATGTGCGGCTTGTTTGGTGGCGCTGCCAGTCAGTTATTATTTTTTCATGGTATTAGTTTAACATCGCCCATTGATGCATCCATTATCATGACGCTGACACCTGTGGTTGTTTTGGTTTTTAGTTTGTTTATTTTAAAAGAACGTATTACAAGGAACAAGCTATTAGGCATTACGATTGGTGGCATTGGTGCTGTGACGCTTATCATTTATGGCAATACGGCTGTTGGAACTAGTTCGTTCCTCGGGAATTTGTTCATCTTTTTGAATGCTTGTTTCTACGGACTTTTTCTTGTTTTGGCAAAAAGTTTGATGAAAAAATACCATCCCATAACAGTCATTAGTTGGATGTTTTTTATTGGATTTATCATCGTTTTTCCGTTTGGAATTGATAATGTTTGGACAACGGATTTTGAAGCTTTTACTTTAAATTCTTATTTAATTGCGGGCTATATGGTATTATTTACAACCTTCTTAGCTTATCTTTTAAATATTTATGCTCTTAATCATGTATCGCCTTCCGTAAATAGCAGTTATATTTATTTTCAGCCAGCGGTGAGTTTTATTATGGTAAGCATTTTGGCTTATACATTTATGGACGATACCTATTCTAAAGATATTAATTTAGTAAAAATATTAAGTTGCTTGTTGGTGGTTGTAGGCGTGTATTTGGTTAGCAAACCACAAAAATAGCGAGCAATAAAAAACAATATTTAAAGTTTAAACGATGAGTTATAATGAAAAGCTATTATTGAAACTTTTAGATTTCTTTAATGAGGTTCCCGCTTTCGCGGGAATGACAATTTTATTTGAAATCAAAAGACTTGTGTCTTTTGAAGTTTCTTTTCATATTCTTTATTATTTTTACAACTTCAACTACATGATGTATGAGTTCAAGATTTGAAAAAGACCAAAAACGCCGATTAATTTCTTCTTATTTTTCAGTGGTATTAAGTATTGCTTTGGTACTTTTTTTATTAGGATTATTAGGAATGTTGGTACTGAATGCCAAAAAAGTATCCGATCATTTTAAGGAACAAGTGGTGCTTACCATTTATTTGAAAGAATCAGCAAAAGAAGTTGAAACCAAGCAACTTGAAAAAAGCTTGGCTTTGTCTGAGTATGTAAAGTCCATTGAATATGTTTCCAAAGAACAAGCCGCCGAAATCATGAAAGCCGAAAATGGTGAAGATTTTATGGATTTTGTTGGGTACAATCCGTTACAAAATAGTATTGATGTGCATTTAAAAGCAGACTTTGTGACTTCTGAACAACTTGAAAAAATCTCTGAAGAAGCGGCATCCAAAAACTTTGTGGATGAAGTGACTTACGATAATGATTTGGTAAACTTGATGAACGATAACGTTAAAAAAATAAGCTTTTGGGTATTGGTCATAAGCGGCATATTTACCTTAATAGCGGTTTTACTAATAAATAGTTCGATTAGATTAGCAGTATATTCCAAACGATTTACCATAAAAACCATGCAAATGGTGGGCGCAACCAAATCGTTTATTAGAAAACCATTTGTGATGCGAAGTATAAAATTAGGAATGCTTGGATCGGCATTAGCTATTTTGGCTTTAATCGGACTTTTG
>NCDW01000128.1 GCA_002280395.1 Flavobacteriales bacterium 32-35-8 | reverse complement strand
GGTCAAACAAAACATGAAAGAGACCAGATGTCACAATCTTATAACAAGCTTAAAATAAACACATTAAAAAAAGAGCTTGAAGAAGAAAACACCAGAAGGGAACAAGAAATAGCGGTATTTCTTGCCAAAAATCCTAAAACAAATTACCAAATAAAATCCCAAAACGGAAAAATTTCTCAAATAAAATATATTATAAACAATAAACCTATTTACGTAACGACAGATAATGTAAGTAGTGCTACATCAACAAGAACTAATTTTTTACAACCTGGAGGAGCTCTGGGCTTAAATATAGAAGGAGTTAACATGCATGTGGCTACTTGGGATGGCGGCCCAACTCTGGCGTCTCACCAAGAATTTATGAATGATGATATAATCCCTTCATCAAGAATTAACAACCCAGATTTATCAGCCTCCAATGATCGTAGTGATCATTCAACCCATGTATCTGGTACTATTGTAGCAAAAGGGATTACTCCAACAGCAAAAGGAATGGCGCCAAAAGCTACTCTAACCTCTTTTGATTGGGATAATGATGATGTAGAAGCTTTAAATCAAGCCTCTACCAACGGACTCCTTTTATCAAACCATTCTTATGGTGTACCAGTACAAACTAGTTCAAATTTAAACTACTTAATGGGCAGTTATAATAGTGAAGCACGTATTTGGGATGATGTTGCATATAATGCCCCATATTACTTACAGGTAGTTTCCGCAGGTAATGATGGCGAAACCACATACACGGGTGGATTACAAAATAATTATGACAAACTTGTAGGTAATAAAAATTCCAAAAACAACTTAGTTGTTGGTAACGCCGTTAATCCTCTAATTAACTCTAACGGTAGTGGCGATTTAATAAGTATATCCATTAATACGCAAAGTAGCCAAGGCCCAACTGACGATGGCAGAATAAAACCAGATATCTGTGCAGATGGGACATCAGTATACTCTCCTGTAAGTGAAAGTAATACGGCTTATGATTATTATAGCGGCACATCTATGTCTGCTCCAAATGTTACAGGATCTCTTTTATTGTTACAAGAATATTACAATAGGTTGAATGGGAAATTCATGAAAGCATCAACTTTAAAGGGTCTAGTTTGTCATACCGCTGATGACGATAATGGTTTTGGTCCTGATCCAATTTATGGTTGGGGATTACTCAATTCTAAAGCCGCAGCCGAAACTATTTTAGCAGATTCTAACCAAACGGCTTTAATTCTTGAAGGTATTTTAAACCAAGGTGAGGATTTTACATATAACTTTTCAGTGTCATCTGCAGAACCTCTTGTAGCAACATTATGTTGGACCGATGTTCCTGGAACTACTACTAATCAATTGAACAATCCATCTCCTAGATTAATAAATAACCTTGATTTGAGAGTTACTAATGGTTCTGAAACATTTTATCCTTGGAAATTGGATGTAAACAATGTATCCGCCTTTGCAACAAAAGGTGACAACAATGTGGACACTGTTGAAAATATTTTAATTGAAACCCCCTCTGCAGGAAGTTATACAATAACAATTTCCCACAAAGGCAGCATTACAAATGGTTCTCAAAATTATTCTTTGATTTTAACTGCTGGGAACATAACCTTAAACACTAATGATTTCGAATTTAAAAATAGCTTCGTAACTTGGCCAAACCCATCCGATGATATTTTAAATTATCAGTATAAATCTGCAAACAATTATAAATCCGTTATTTCTTTAGTTGATGTTAATGGTAGGGTTTTATATAACAATGCTATCAACCCTTATGGCACAACCATATCAGGCAGTATTAACACAAGTAATTTATCATCAGGTATTTATATTTTAAACATAGAGCAAGGAAATTTTAAATTGCATAAGAAAATAATCATTAAATAACGTTTCAATTTAAAATGACTAAGTGTAAATATGCTTGATTAATATAAGTTTACATTTTATATGATTTAAAATGCTTAGAAAACAAATAGGATTTGTTAAAATGCACAATTATTAAATTTTCTCAAAACACGGTTAATATGATTCAAAATAGTGGCCGTGTGTTTAAATATTAAGCCCTATTTATATGGAAACTAAAAATTAATAATTGCAATGAACTTATAAATCATTGAATTTCTAATACCACTGCATTTTTGAGTTGCTTTTTTATACCTTTAACCCATGCAAGAACAAACACAAATTTTTGGAATACGAGCCGTTATTGAAGCCATAAATGCAGGAGAAACCATTGATAAAGTTTTCCTTCAAAAAGGATTGAAAGGCGATTTATTTGGTGAATTGGAAACCGTTTTAAGACAGCATTCCATAAATTCTTCTTATGTGCCTGTTGAAAAATTAAACAGACTTACAAAAGGTAATCACCAAGGAGTTGTTGCTCAAATATCACCCATTGAATTCCATGATTTAGAACAATTGGTTATTAATGTTATAGAATCTGGTAAAACACCTTTATTTTTATTGTTGGACCAGTTAAGTGACGTTCGTAATTTTGGAGCTATTATCCGTACTGCGGAATGCACTGGTGTAAACGGCATCATTATTCAAAAAAAAGGCGGTGCTCCTGTTAATGGTGATACGATTAAAACCAGCGCCGGTGCTGTATTTAAAATTCCACTTTGTAAAGTAGACCATATAAAAGACGCTGTATTTTATATGCAGGCATCAGGTATTAAAGTTATTGCTGCGACAGAGAAAACAGAAGATACTTTATTCGACATTTCATTTAAAGAACCTTGTGCCATTATTATGGGTTCGGAAGATAGAGGTATCAATCCTTCCATTTTAAAAATTGTAGATGCCAAGGCTAAACTGCCTTTATTGGGTGAGATTGAATCTTTAAATGTGTCGGTCGCCTGTGGTGCTTTTTTATACGAAGCTGTTAGACAAAGACTTGGTTAGATTATTCTTTATTTTCTTTGAAAGTATAATTTATTGTTGGTTGCTCCTGTTCTATTTCTGATGGAATATGTTCTATAAAATTTCCGTCTTTATCAAAATGTTTTAAAAATGGGTCGTCTGATTCTTTGTAGTTGTCCTGTTCCCAAGCATATCTTTTTGGTCTGGCAATCTTGCTTCTAAAAATTAATGCAAATAAAAAACCCGTGACGAGCCCCGATAAATGCCCTTCCCAAGAAACCGCCTCATCAATAGGCAATGTGTACCAAATCATACTTCCGTAAAGAAAAACAACTAATAAAGACAAGGCTACCAAACGATAATATTTTGAAAAAACACCTTTAAAAAAAGTAAAACTTACCAATACATAAATCAGACTGCTTGCCCCAATATGATAGGATGGTCTGCCAATACACCAAGTTAAAAAACCAGATATAAGAATTCCGAATACAATTACTTTCCAAGCAATAGGTCTGTAGAAATAAAAAAGTGCCATCAACAAAACAAACGACGGTATGCTATTATGATAAATGTGTTGAAGACTTCCATGAACAAACGGACTCAAAACAACACCTCTCAAACCTTTTAAGGTCTGTGGATAAACACCATATTCAGAAAAATCAAAACCAAAACGGGCTTCAAACCAAAATACCATCCATATGAATAGCAAAAAAAATAATGGATACGCCACTACTCTAGTTGAAAACTTAAAATGTTCATTCTGATTCATGATTTAAAGATAACAAATAGTTGACCAAATTTTTAAGGATGCTAAAATGGCAGATAAGAGCGTGAAAGATTGAGCCCTCGAAAAAACAAAAAGTTAATAGCATAGACATTCCCTTTTATAAAGGAATTAATTAATTTTACATTTATGAATGAACCTTTAGCTGAACGTTTAAGACCCAAAAAATTAGATGATTATGTGAGCCAAACGCACTTAGTTGGCAAACATGGCGCATTAACGCAGCACATTAAACAAGGTTTAATTCCGTCCATGATATTTTGGGGACCACCAGGAACCGGAAAAACAACGCTTGCTAATATTATTGCCAATGAATCTGGAAGACCGTTTTATACTTTAAGCGCTATAAATTCTGGTGTTAAGGATATTCGTGATGTTATTGATAAAGCCAAACAAAGTGGTGGTTTGTTTACTACCAAAAATCCCATTTTGTTTATTGACGAAATTCACAGATTTAGTAAATCGCAACAAGATTCTTTATTACAAGCTGTTGAAAAAGGTTGGATAACATTAATTGGCGCCACTACTGAAAATCCGAGTTTCGAGGTTATTCCTGCTCTTTTATCGCGTTGCCAAGTATATATTTTAAATGCTTTTGAAAAAAACGATTTAGAGACACTTTTAAAGCGTGCTATTGAAAATGATGACTACCTGTCTAAAAAAAGTATAAAACTAGAAGAAACCACAGCGCTTTTAAGGCTTTCTGGTGGTGATGGCAGAAAGCTGCTTAATATTTTTGAATTGATTGTGAATTCTGTAGAATCAGAGGACATTGAAATTACCGATACATTGGTTTTGGAAAAAGTTCAAAATAACACCGTGAGATACGATAAAACTGGCGAACAACATTACGATATTATTTCGGCATTTATAAAATCCATTCGCGGTAGCGACCCAAATGCGGCTGTGTATTGGTTAGCTCGGATGATAGAAGGTGGCGAAGATGTTAAATTTATTGCTAGAAGAATGCTTATTTTGGCGAGTGAGGATATTGGCAATGCCAACCCAACAGCCCTCGTTATTGCAAACAATACGTTTCAAGCGGTTTCCATTATTGGATATCCAGAATCTAGAATTATATTAAGTCAATGTGCAACATATTTAGCGTGCTCACCAAAAAGCAATGCCTCATATCTGGCTATTGGTAAAGCACAACAATTGGTAAAAGAAACGGGAGATTTATCGGTGCCTTTAGAAATTAGAAATGCCCCAACCAAGCTGATGAAAGAATTAGGTTATGGTGAAAATTACCAGTATGCCCATAATTATGAAAATAATTTTGCCAATCAGGAATTTATGCCAGATGAAATAAAAAACACCAAATTATATGACCCGGGAAACAACTCCAGAGAACATGCTGATCGCAATTTTTTAAAACAACGATGGAAAGATAAATATGGGTATTAGTTTTCTGTTAAGTTGTTGAGTCGTTTGTTGTTTAGTTGTTTTCACGACTTAACAACAAACGACAAACAACGAACCTATCAAAATTTAATATTCAAGACGTCTTGTTTTAAAACATTATTTTCATAATACTCCATAATCCAATGGTCGCCTTTTTTGTATAATGTGGCATTTCTTCCTTCTACTAGAAACATATTTTCCATAGAGGTATTCTTTATTTTATAAACCACTTTTGGCGAACTGTCAACCAATTGAAAACCATTCTCTATGGCTTGGGCATATAAAACGTCCGAAGTATTTTGACTTGCAGAAACTGTTTTTGAAACTTCAATCACTGCCTCGGTTACTTTAGACTCCTCGGCTATAACAACTGGAGTCTCCTTTTCTTGTTTAAGATTTTCTATTTCTGCTTTCAACTGAGCAATTTCTTTACTAACATCTGCTTGGTTATTTGGTTCTTTATTAATAATGTTTTCAGAAACCTGTTCAGCTGGAACATATTTATAATTTATGTTCTGTAATTCTTTAAAAGCATTTCGCAATGCCTCAGAATACGCCGTTTTAAAGTCTTTTTCTCTGCTTTCTCCTGCCTGGGTTGTGTAAACAGTTAACCCATTACAATTTTTTAATTCTATCATTAATCTAGTTTTAAACATACTGGAGTCCTTAATAAGGTTGGATGTTAAAGCTAGACATCTATTTGCTTTTAAATCATCTGGGTAATTTCCTTCTTCCATATAAGCCTTAAAACCATATTTGTTGAATAAAAATTCTGTTAATGAATTTAATTGAAACTTATCGGCTTCCCTTAAAAAATCATATTGTTTAGGAATAATAATATATTTATAGTTGTTTAAACTAGACTGTGCAAATAAGCTTGAAGTCATTAATAAGACAACAAGAAACGATAAAGTTTTAATATTCATTTTTTTATTAAATAAATGGTTATAACGTAATTTGTAAATATACGCTTTGTATCGTATTTATGTTTTATGAAGTTAAAAAATTTATATCGAATAGGTTATAAATACTTTTTTAACTCTATTAAACTATTGATTTTTTTAATGTGCGATTCTACAGGCTTTTGGAATTCATCAAAAAAAATAAACTAAACCCCGATCAAATGTATTTTATTGATGATAATAGACATAACTTGTCGGAAGTTAAAAAATCATGTGAGAGAATGAATGTCCGGTGCCGATTATATCACTTTGAAGGTAACATTACGAAAAAAGTAAAAACTGATATAGCATTAGCTCAGATTGAGCATTTAATTACTGATAGAAAATGGCTTAGTGATTTTTCTTTATCTAAAGACAGCATTTCACCAAAGGCTTATAGCAATCATTTAGATAACGACATGCATAAAAGAGTCGGTAGTAATCCACCATATGCCGCACTGTTTTCCACATCAAAGAATAAAATCATATTTGTTGCGGCAGAGCATGTAAGTGATTTAAATTCAAAGACTTTTGAATTGATTAGAGCATCTATAACTAATTTCAAGCCTGAGCTTGTTATTTATGAGGGGGCAGAATCAAGCCTTGGTTACTCAAGCAAGAATATGGTGGATTATATTGAAAAAAATTGTAATAATAAAAGCAATTGGCGTTGTGGCGAATCCTTGTACTCGGCATACATACAACATCAACAAGGTCATAAA
>NCDW01000127.1 GCA_002280395.1 Flavobacteriales bacterium 32-35-8 | reverse complement strand
CTCAAGAAATTGGAATTAACTCTACCACGAATTTAGCTTCTATGCATTGGGAAGATTTTGAACATTTAATTCGAGAAATTTTTGAACAAGAATTCAGCATAAATGGTGGAGAAGTAAAAGTTACTCAATCTAGTAGAGATGGTGGTGTCGACGCAATAGCTTTTGACCCAGACCCAATCAGAGGTGGAAAAATTGTAATACAAGCAAAAAGATACACAAACATTGTAGGAGTTTCAGCAGTCAGGGATTTATATGGAACAGTAATGAATGAGGGTGCAACGAAGGGAATTTTAGTTACTACATCTGACTATGGTTCCGATTCTTTTAAATTTGCAAAAGACAAACCAATTACTCTAATAAACGGTGGAAATCTACTTTATTTACTTGAAAAACATGGTTATGAAGCAAGAATTGACATTAAAGAGGCTAAAGATGAATTAAAATAAAGCCCCCGCTGCCGCGCGAATCCTTTCGCGTGGTTCTTGAATAAAAGAACTATTTTAATTTTTTAAATAATAGTAAAACATGAGCAGAAATTATAAATTTCACAATCCAGAAGGACTTTACTTTGTCAGCTTTGCTGTTGTAGGTTGGTTGGATGTTTTTACTAGGAATGAATACAAAGATTTAATTTTAGAAAGCTTAGCGTTTTGTCAAAAAAATAAAGGCATGGAAATTCATGCTTGGTGCATTATGACAAATCATGTTCATTTAATATTTAGAAGTATTGAGAATGAAAAACCAGAATTATTGTTAGGCGATTTTAAAAGGTTTACAAGCAGAAGTATTACCAAAGCGATACAAGAAAATCCAAAGGAAAGCAGAAAAGAATTTTTATTAGACTTTTTTAATAATGAAGCTGTAAAAACTTCCAATACAACTAATTTCCAATTTTGGAGACACGATAACAACCCTATTGAGCTATGGAGCAATGAGGTCATTCAACAAAAGATTGATTATATACACAACAATCCCGTTAAAGAAGGTATTGTATTTAGACCAGAGGATTACAAATACTCTAGTGCGCCTGATTATGCAGGAGAAAAAGGATTATTAGATGCTATTTGTGTTTTCCAGTATTTTAAAATTTAGAACCACGCGAAAGGATTCGCGCGGCAGCGGTGGTGGTGAAAGCATGCACGCGGTAGTGTTGGTACAAAACAAACTAATTAAAATTTAAAGAAGTTTTTCAGATAATAAAAACGAATGAATTACATTGTAGAGAATGAAAAATTAACGCTTCAGTATATTCCAGGAAACGGCGCTTGGACCTATCAGTTAATAATCCCGAATACTAAAGATATCAAAGGAAAATGGGGCGATTTAAAAGTTTCTGGAACTATAGATGGCTATGAAATAAAGAATAAGAATTTAGGGCCAGTAAAAAATTCGGATAAAAAACTGGCAGTAAATTCAGAAATTAGAAACGCCATAAATAAAGATGGTGGAGATATTGTAAATGTGACTTTGTATCTTGAAAATCAAACCAAAAATAATGACCGTTTTGAAATTTTGCAATGTTTTAAAGACGCTAATGTTTTTAGGGTTTTTGAGCGGTTAAACCATATAGAACAGACCGAAATTCTGAACGACATTTGGACTGTTGCAACGGACGACCAAAAAGCGGAAAAAATAATTAAGGCAATTGAATATCTTCAGAATAAAAGAAAGTGAATGTGCGCATAACACTATTATCGTATATAAAAATTATTAATTTTAGCTGGTACAAAGTTGGATACTTGTTTGCTATATTATGAAAAACAACTAATTTTTCAGATATTTAAAATCAACATCAATAAAAAATGGCAATGATAAATTCATCTAAATCTGAAATAGTGAAATTGAAAAAAGAGCAAAAAACTATATTGAATACCTGAAAGCAAAAAAACGTTCAAATAACCGAATTTAAATTAATAATTCAATGAAACTCTTAACCTGCCTTTGCCTACTTTTCTATCTCAACTTGTCTGCACAAGCAACATGGCAACCGTTGGCCAATATCGTTTCCAATACCAATAATCAACGTTTTGATGATGTTTTCTTTATTAATAACCAGATTGGCTGGGCTGCCAATGGTTTTTATGCAAGGGTTTACAAAACCATCAATGGTGGTGAAACTTGGACAGAGCAATTGAATGAAACCCAACTTGGTAAAAATTATTACTTCAGAAATATTGAATTTTTAAATGAAAACATCGGGTTTTTAGGAACGCTTAATGGTGACTTTTTTAAAACGCTTGATGGTGGCCAAACTTGGACTATCGTATCAAACATATCCCCCAATCCACCAGCCATTTGCGGTTTGGATGCTGTGGGAACATCTACCATTTATGGCTGTGGTGCCTATTTTATGCCTGCTCATATCATTAAATCTACCGATAGCGGCCATACTTGGCAATTCATTGATATGTCCGCTTACGCAAATGCCCTTGTCGAAATTTATTTTTTAACCGAAGACATAGGTTTTGTTTCTGGCAGAAATGATACGGGAGCTACCATTTTAAAAACTATGGATGGTGGATTGACGTGGACAGAGCTTTATAATTCAAACATCGTGGGTGAATATTTTTGGAAACTGCAAGTTTTGGAAAGTAATACAGATATCATGTTTGGGTCTATTTCATCCGTAGTTCCAAATCTGGGGAAATTAGTAAAATCAATAGATGGCGGTTCCACATGGACAAGCTATGACGCCCCTGAAACCAACGTACAAGCAGTTGGGTTTATCAATGAAAATCAAGGATGGATGGGCGGACATACCACGGGTTTTTATGAGACATTAAACGGTGGCGAATCGTGGACAAACTTAAACATAGGAAATAATCTAAATAGAATATTTATAATAAATGAAACCTTAGCGTATGCCAGTGGTACCTCACTATATAAATTTACCGAAGAAACTTTAGGTAATGAAATTGTCCTTGAAAGTGGTAGAACTTTATTAAAAATCTCCTTAAAAAACAATCCTGTTGCATCGTATCTGGAGTTCGATATTGCTTTTGATTCGGATGACAATTTGTTGATTGAACTCTATGATTTGAATGGTAAATTCATCAGACAATTAACTAGAGATCAAATTCAATCGAATGTGAAAAAAAATTACAAATTTTCTGTTGAAGATCTTGCTTCTGGCGTCTATTTAATTAATTTCCATAACAATACGGGTAGAGAATCATTGAAGTTTGTGAAGAAATAATCCCTGAAATCTTAAATTTTAACATTCACAGTCAATTTTTATATTATCATTAAGATTATTTACATTAATTTTAAAAAAAATTAATCTATATCTCAAACATGAAAAAATCAAGTATTTTAACAACTATTGCGTTAGCGTTTGGTATGCTACTTACAATAAACACTCATGCACAAAAATTTGCGAGTGTGGACAAAAGTCCTTTAGACATTACCTATTATAGAGCCGAAAGAACCGCGCCTCCAATGATTAAAGTTATTTATAGCCGCCCTCAACTTAACGGCAGGGAGTTAAGTAAATTGGCACCCGTTGGTAAAGTTTGGAGAACTGGAGCCAACGAAGCAACGGAAATCAAGTTTTTTGAGGACATGAATTTTGGCGGAAAACCAGTAAAAGCTGGAACCTATTCACTATTTTCAATTCCAGGGGAAAAAGAATGGACCATCATCCTTAATACCGAACTAGATGTTTGGGGCGCTTTTAGCTATAAAGAAGCCAATGATGTTGCTAGGGTAAATGTTCCTGCAAGTACCGGAGAAGCTGTTGATGATTTTTCAATTGTTTTTGAAAACAACAACATGCATTTAGCTTGGGGTACTACTAGAGTTGCCGTGCCAGTAAGCAAATAAAATTTATTCATCTTTCAATACCAAGCTAGGTCTTATTTTAAATAATATCTAGCTTGTTTTTTTTTATATTAATTCAAAAACATATCCCAACAACCAATAAATTATTATAAAAACAAAGATAGTACCGATACAACCACATTTTCCTCCTCCTATTTTTTTAGCCGCCCAAGCCGCCCCAATAATTCTTAATAATTTTTCCATCATATCTATTTTAAGGTATATTCAAATATTTATGTGTTTGTAAAGACACTTTCCATTTGGGATTTGCCATCACATAATCCACAATTTCTGGGATCACTTTATCGCGTTTGCTCCACTCGGGTTGCAAATACAAAATACAATTTTTATTGACTTTAGCAGCTTGTTCTTCAGCGAAACGAAAATCATCTTTATTGTAAATAATCATTTTCAGTTCATTCGCTTTTTCATAAACTTCTTGGGTTGGTAATTTCATTTTTTTTGGCGATAAACAAATCCAATCCCAAATACCGGTCAATTTATAAGCGCCAGAAGTTTCTATATGTATTTGTAATCCCTCTGCCTTTAGTTTATTTGTTAAAATAGTCATATCCCAAGTTAATGGTTCACCACCAGTAACCACAATGGTATCGCTATGTTTTTTTGCGTTTTCAACGATTTTATAAACTTCGGTAGGTGGGTGTAAATTTGCATTCCAGCTTTCTTTCACATCACACCAATGGCAACCCACATCGCAACCTCCTATTCTAATAAAATAAGCGGCTGTTCCTTTATGGAAACCCTCCCCTTGTATGGTATAAAACTCCTCCATTAAAGGCAACATTTCACCTTTATCAACCAATATTTGCAAGTCTTTGTTCATAGGCCACAAAGATACTTTTAAATTTAGGATTTAGGATTTTTGATTTAGGATTTTTAAATTTCCCTTACAAATTATATGTGCCATTTTGTAAATAATATTCAAAAACCAAAAAATATAAGCATCATTTTATAAAATGATACCATATTTTTTTCTTCTTCATTTTTCGTGTATTTTTATGCAAAATAAATATCCATGGATAAAAAAGAAAGCTTTTTTAATTACATCAATGAAGGCAACACAACCAAAGGTGATTTTATTCCTATGGGTGCCGCCATGTTAGATGGTGAAACCATTACCAACGCCTTAGTAAAAATTCCGTTAAAAACCCTGAATCGTCATGGTTTAATTGCTGGCGCTACAGGTACCGGTAAAACAAAATCGTTGCAGGTGTTGGCAGAAAATTTGAGTGACAAAGGAATACCCGTATTACTCATGGATATTAAAGGCGATTTAAGCGGATTGGCACAAGCAGCAACCAGTAACCCAAAAGTTGATGAACGTCATGCTAAAATCGGCCTGCCTTATGAACCTAAATCTTTTCCAGTTGAAATTTTAACCTTATCGGAACAAGATGGCGTGCGGCTTAGGGCGACTATTAGTGAATTCGGACCCGTTTTACTATCTCGTATTTTAGATTTATCGGAAGCGCAATCTGGCGTTGTGGCCGTCATTTTCCAATATTGTGACGACAACAAATTACCTATTCTAGATTTAAAGGATTTCAAAAAAATATTGCAATACGCCACCCAAGAAGGTAAAAGTGAATTTGCGGAGGCTTACGGACATATCTCAACAGCTTCTACAGGTTCCGTTTTAAGGAAAATAGTAGAATTGGAGCAGCAGGGAGCCGATTTGTTTTTTGGTGAAACCTCTTTTGATGTGGATGATTTGTTACGAATTGATAGAGATGGCAGAGGTTACATAAATATCATCCGATTGACCGACATTCAAGATAGACCCAAATTATTCTCAACGTTTATGTTGAGTTTGTTGGCTGAAATATATGCCTCTTTTCCTGAACAAGGCGATAGCGACCGACCAGAACTAGTGATTTTTATTGATGAAGCCCATTTAATTTTTAATGAAGCCTCTAAAGCGTTATTAAACCAAATTGAAAGTATTGTCAAGTTAATTAGAAGTAAAGGTGTTGGCTTGTATTTTGTAACCCAAAACCCAACCGATGTGCCAGAAGCGGTTTTAAGTCAGTTAGGTTTAAAAATTCAGCACTCTCTTAGGGCGTTTACTGCCAATGATAGAAAAGCCATTAAAATGACGGCTCAAAACTACCCTGATTCCGATTATTATGATACAGAAAAAGTATTAACCTCTCTCGGCATTGGAGAAGCCCTAGTGTCTGCCTTAGATGAAAAAGGACGTCCCACCCCATTGGCAGCAACCATGATGCGCGCACCTATGAGCCGAATGGATGTACTGACCGACAGCGAATTAAACACCTTGCTTTCCCAATCTAAACTCGTAAAAAAATATAATGAAACGATTGATAGAGAAAGTGCATATGAGCTATTGAATAAAAAAATAGAGCAAGCTGAAGCAGAAGAAGCGAAAGAAAAAGCGAAACAAGAACGAGAAGCTTTTGAAAAAGCCGCATCTAAGCAAAAAACAACGACATCTGGAAGAAAAAGCACCGCGATGAATCCTGTTGTAAAAGTGCTGACAAGTGCAACATTTATTCGAAGTGTATTTGGGATTTTAACACGAGTTATGAAACGATAATATTTATGCTAATCATTTGTTAATTAAAAACAACCTCTTTAATTATTTGGAGTAACACATAAGTCCTGCCCATGAATTCTTTCTTATCAAAGATTTTAGTAGAAATTGCACGCAAGAGAATAAAATCGGAGCAAGAAACTGATGATCCCGTTAGTAAAAAACAAATTGTACCTATAGTAAGGAGGTTCCAAATAGAAATATCCCATGCCATAAAAGAATATATTTTTATTATTATTGGCGTGTTTTCGGCCGGATTTGGATTAAAAGGATTTTTACTGCCTAATCGCTTTATTGATGGTGGCGCAACGGGTA
>NCDW01000126.1 GCA_002280395.1 Flavobacteriales bacterium 32-35-8 | reverse complement strand
ATTGGCGACAATGAAAATCTGAATTATAAAAAGGCTAAGTCTCAGATTCCTCCGGCGGCCGACCGTTTTTCAAAAGTAATGTTGACAGAAGGTAAGTTTTTTGAGCCGACCGAAATGACGGTGCTTCCTAATAACGACGTGCTTATTTCTCAAAGAAGGGGTGAAATTATGCTGTATAAAGCAGATACCAAAGAACTGAAAGAAGTAGCAAAATTAGATGTGTATTTCAGTTCAACCGCGCCAGGTGTTAATGCCGAAGAAGGTGTTTTAGGTTTGCAAAAAGATCCTGATTTCGCAAAAAATAATTGGGTATATGTGTATTATTCTCCAACAGGCACTGAAAGCGTTAACAGATTATCGCGTTTTAAGTTCAAGAATGATGTGTTTGATGTGTCTTCTGAACAAGTTATATTAGATGTTGCCAGTCAGCGTGATATTTGTTGCCATACTGGTGGTTCTATTGCTTTTGGCCCAGATGGCTTGTTATATGTTTCAACAGGGGATAACTCAACACCATTCAACGAAAGAGAGGCAAAATATGTAAATAATGGTTATGCACCTTTGAATGATATGCCAGGACGTGAGCAATATGATGCCAGAAGATCTTCAGGTAATACGAACGATTTACGAGGCAAAATATTAAGAATTAAGGTTAATGAAGACGGAAGTTATGACATTCCTGAGGGTAATTTATTCCCAAAAGGGACTCCAAAAACAAGACCAGAGATTTATACGATGGGTCACCGTAATCCGTACCGAATTTCTATTGACATGAAGAGAAATTATTTGTATTGGGGAGATGTAGGTCCAGATTCCAGAGCCGATAGTTTAAAAACTCGTGGACCAAGAGGCTATGATGAGGTGAACCAAGCTCAAAAAGCAGGTAATTATGGATGGCCATTGTTTATTGCAGATAATAAACCCTATGTGGCTTATGATTATGCCACTGGAAAATCAGGAGAGCCCTTCAATCCAGAGAAGCCTATCAATAATTCCAAAAATAATACGGGTTTAACAGAACTTCCAAGTGCAAATTCCGCATTTATTTTTTATGATTATGGAAATTCGGCCGATTTCCCTCAGACAACTTCTGGAGGAAGAAATGCCATGGCTGGTCCTACGTATTATTCAGATATGTATGAAGGCACTGAAAAATTACCAAGCTATTATGATGGTAAACCTATAGTATATGATTGGGTTCGAGGTTGGATGTTTGCGGTACATTTAAATGAAGATGGTAGTTTTAGTAAAATGGAGCCTTTTGCATCTGATATTAAACTGAATGCTTTAATTGATATGGAAGTGGGTCCAGACGGACGAGTTTATTTATTGGAATACGGAAATGGTTGGTTTTCGCAAAATGCAGATTCTGGCTTGAGTTATATTCAGTATAAAGAAGGCAACAGGCCGCCAGTAATTGATGGTATTTCAGTAGATGTAAATAATGGAAAATTACCATTAACAGTAACAGCTAAAGTGGATGCCAGAGAACGGGAAAAAGATCCTATGACCTATACATGGAACTTAGGAAATGGCGAAACTAAAGAAACCAAAGTGCCAGAATTAAAATATACCTACACTAAAGCTGGAGATTATAAAATTACTGTTGAAGTTAAAGACGATAAAGGGGAAACTGCTTCAAGTGAATCTGTATTGGTTGTAGCAGGTAATTCCAGACCAGAAGTAAGCATAGAGATTATTGGAGGCAACAGTTCATTCTTCTTACCAGGAAGTCAAATTGAATACAATGCCACCGTAACAGATGCTGATGGTAACGAAAAGATCGTTAATGATAATATTTTTGTAAGTGTAGATTATTTAGAACAAATTGATAATGAAGAGGAATATTTAGGTCACCAAGAAGCATCCGCAGCGGCAACAGGTAAAGCATTAACACAGTCTATGGATTGTAAGGCTTGCCATAAAGAAGCTGAAAAATCTGTTGGGCCAACCTATGTAGAAGTTGCACAAAAATATAAGAATAAAAGTGGTGCTATGGCGTACTTACAAGGTAAAATTGAATCTGGTGGCTCAGGTGTTTGGGGTGAAGTGATGATGCCTGCACACCCGAACATCACAAAAGAGGAATCCAGACAAATCACATCCTATATTATGGCGTTGGCTGATGATGGTGCTAAAAACCAATCATTACCAGCTAAAGGTAAAGTAAAAGCCGAACCAAAAAATCCTGCGCAATTAATGCGTATTACTGCTACTTACACTGATGAAGGTGAAGCAGGAGCGATTCCGTTAATAGGTACAAAATCGGTTATATTGCCAAGTAGCACGATTGCTTTTAAAGAAGATATGAAAAAAGAAGGCGTAGGTGTTAGAAACTTTAACGGTGGCGCTATGGCTATTTTAGACCAAGCTAAAGGTTGGTTCGAATTAGGAACTTTTGATTTTACAGGCGTTAGATCTGTGTCATTAAACGCTCGTTTTTTTAGGCAACCACCTAAAGCCCAATATAGTTTTGAAGTGCGATTAAATGCGCCAGATGGCCCTGTAATTGGTAGAGGTTCAATGCCAAAAGCAAAAGCTGGGGAGCGTAATGTGATGATTAATGTGCCAATAAAAGCACAAACAGGAAACGCTAGTTTATATGTTATATATTCAGCACCTGGCGTAACAGAAGAAGAACCTTCTCAATTAATGCTGTCTAACGCAAGTTTTAATTAGACTTGTCGATTTATAAAAATGAAAAGCCCGCACAAAGCGGGCTTTTTTTAGCAATATACTTGATATGATGACAAATATTTTAACAGTATTATGTGGTTGAACAAATCCTAGACCTGGCCTTACTCAAAGTTCTGATTTTTGTTCATCTTGCTTATTAGCTTCATATTTAAGAAAATATTTGATAACGCAAGCAATAAAAATAATATTGGAATATAGGGAGGTTTAATTTTAAGTGGTAAAACATCTGCTTGAACATTTGGATGTAAATGGACATAAACGCCTGTGAGCATCATTATAATAATTATAGAAAAACAAATATTTGTCAGTAAATAATAAACTTTAGTTGGGAATTTTTGTCTCCAGATTAAGCATATAAGCAACGTTGAGCCAACAGCTATCTCTCCCATAATGCCCATAACGTATGACAGTTGTCCGAGTCCACTATTAGTAATTTGAACGGTATACCAGCCTTTAAACGGGTTTACAAATTTTAGAATGCCAAACATAAGCATAGCAATGGCTAAAAACCAAGAGGTTATTTTGTTGTATGTCATTTTATTAATGTTTTATTATTTTCGAGATTGATAATGGTTTCCAATATTTAGCTTCTCATACGTTACTTTATTTAGAAATGTAAGATGAAGCAAAAAGGATGACTATTTTGCTTCTTATTTATTTCAATGCAAAACTGAAACTAAAAAGAATAAGAATATTGGATATTAAGTCCAAAAAATGGAAAATAGCGTTCACAGGTTTATTTTCTAAATCTTGCTTTTCTGTATTCTGAGGGAGTTAAAAGATATTTCTGCTTAAATAATTTTGTAAAGTGGGAAGTATCACTGAACCCGACTTCGTAGCATATTTCACTCACGGAGAAATCAGTAGAAATCAATAATTCATTTGCTCTTAAAAGTTTTTGCTCTTTAATATAATTGGCAGGAGTATTGTGGAAATAATTTTCAAAATCTCTCTTAAATACAGATAAACTACGACCCGAAAGTGCTGCTAAATTACTTACTGTAAGGTTAGAAAAAATATGTGTTTGAATGATTTCCTTTAAACTCGCTTGTCGAGGTGTAAACAAATGGGAGAATAAACTTAAAATATTTTCTGCATTATTGGTCTGAAGTAATAGTAGAATAAGCTCTTTTATTTTAAGCTTTAGTAATTCATCATTAACCATTGCGGGATTTTGAAAGTAGAAATCCAAACTTTCAATGAAATGAATTATAATATTTATACTTTCAATTTTTTGGGCAAAGTGTTTTTTACTATTAGATTTAATAAAACTTGGAATTTCATCTTTGTATAATTCTTTTAGAATGTCTCTATGAAGATGAACGGCAAAAATTTTGCAATGTTCGTGTTTAGAATTTTGTATTAAGTCTGCGAAATAATCACCGCATTTTAGCAATACGCTTTCTGAAGCATAAATATTCAATTTTTCTGTTGGAGATTTAACAATACTTTGTCCTTCTTTGATAAATAAAAAACAGGCTTCATTTTGAAAAATGGCACTATATGTAAATGGAGTCTTAATGAGTAATTTCTCAATGACACATTTGTAGTTTAAATCAAAATGTTTTCTCTCAATTATCATTATTTTTTCTATCAATATTAATGTTTACAAACTACTACAGTAGCCGAATGTAGTAGAAACCATTTACAAAATAAAATATCAATAAAAAAGCCGCTCATTTTATTTAACAAGCGGCTTTTATAAAAAAAGTTATTCGTTAATCAGCTTTAAAATTCCATTTAGAATTATCACTATTCATGTCAAATTCACCTAATGTTGGCGTGCTATCTCCTGCAGATATTAACGCTAACTTTTTGTTTGAATTTGGAATGACCTTAGGCATGATTCTATAAGTGCCGTCGGTCAATTGGTCAATTCGCCATAATTGTTCTGGCGCACCAGTAAATGTTGGAACCGTTACTAATTCGGCATCTGCAGTTGCAGCCAATGCACGTTCTGTTCCGGCAATGACGATTTTATATGATGGGCTGCCTAAAAATCCACTGGCTTCAGGAACAGCAGTGATGGTCCATTTTTGATGCGGACGCGCTACATAATCTCCTATTCTAACATTTATATTTCCAGTTGGCCAGGTATTAATAACATCCGATAATTGTTGGGATGGAACTGCTACTATCGGCTCGTTTGCAGCAGCAGCACCGAATCCACGTGCTGTGCGAGGCATTCTCACGAAATCAACTACCAATTCTAAAGCATAACCACGTCTTTCAGATTCAATTTCATAAGTGCCATCTTTAATATTTTCTCCAGCAACCGGCCATCCATTTTTCCATAATAATGGTTTGATGGCTAATACGCTGCGCCCGCCTTGGTCTAAATCAGCTTCATAGTGTAATGATACTTTTTCAACACCATCTTCAAGAACCGTACGACCGAAGTGTCCAGCTCCGTTCACTCTTCCTCCTCCAGATGAAATGACCATTTTGCCACCACCTCTTAGCATATCTCTTCCCATATTATCAAGATAAGGACCCGTTACTTTTTTAGAACGACCAACAATAATGTTATAGGTTGAGTTTGCTCCATCACAACAAGTTCCGTGTGTGCCCAGAAGATAATACCATCCGTCGCGATATTCCAAATCAGTAGCTTCACAATCAATAGCGATGTCTAATGCCTCATTTCCTTTTACACGTTCTCCTGTTTTAGGATCGAGTTCTATTAGGCGAATGTTCCCAAAATAAGTTCCATAAGATAGCCATAAACGGCCATCGGTTGGGTCTAGTAAAAGTCCTGGGTCGATGGCGTCATTATCTTCCATGTTCTTGGATTCTGCAACCAAGATAGGATCCGAATATTTGAAATCTGGAGAGTTTGGGTCAAGTGTTTTATTCCACATGGTATTTATTTTGCCATCATGGCCACCGCCCAATCCGCCACCAGTAGAGCCATAGGCAATAAGGTAACGATCTCCTATTTTTATGGCATCAGGAGCAGCTCCACCACCGGGTCTAACGCCCCCACTGTTCCATGTCCAACCATCTTCTGATATTAATCCACCAGAGCCTGTCCCAAATGTATAATATTTGCCATCACTTTCCATAATAGTTGATGGGTCGTGTATAAATGGTTTCCCAATTTGTGCCATTAATGTACCGGTTAATGATACTAGTAACATGGCTGTTATGCTTATTTTTTTAATGCTTAATTTCATCAGTAAATAATTTTTTATAATTGATAATGAATAAGAATTCATTCTATTCATAACTAATTGTAATCCCTTTTATTGGTTCTCCTTTTTCATCAAGGAAGCGTACACAGAAGTCACTCATTCCAGGGCCATTAATGACGGCGCCACGAATGATGTTTTTTCCTTTGTTTAGGGTTAAACGGGTTGAAACAACATCATCCATAACCATGCGTCTATCACCAGAAAGTAGCGCAGCTTCTTTGCCATTTACCCACCACATAGATGCTGAATTTGATCCTACAGCCATTCTAACGTCTTTCATTTCTTCCGGAGCGTTAACTACTGTTACAGCCCAAAATAGAACGCCATAAATCTGTTTGTCTAACCCAAAGGCGAAACGGAATAATTTTACATTAAAATTGGTGCTCTCCAAGGCATGCCATTTTAGTTGTTGGTCCCCAACTTTTACTTTGTCGCCATGTTTAGGTATAACGGTAAACTGGTTTTTAAAATACAAAGTATCAAATGCTTTTCTGAGGTAGCTATCTGTAAAGACAGTATTGCTACGGTTTGGTTTGTTGATTGGTTCTAAGAGTAACCAACGCTGAATGAACCCATCTGAATCTGGAGTCATTTCTCTTTTTGTGGCCTCAGTAAAATAAGGAGCGATGGTTCGCTTAATGTCAAGGTTTTCGGCGTAATCAGCTTGTCTCTGTGCGAAAGCAGAATTGCCTTGTAATAGCAAAGCTGCCAAAATTACAAAACCCATCGCTTGTAACAATGTTTTGTGTTTCATGTTCATAGTTTGTTTTAAAAGTTTTTAATATAGTTGGTATTGAAAAAAGAGTATACTTTGTTGCAAACATACGAAAAGAATTCTCGCTTTTTTATGACATTAC
>NCDW01000125.1 GCA_002280395.1 Flavobacteriales bacterium 32-35-8 | reverse complement strand
AGTACAGCTTCAGAGCGATATCTTTTGATATATATGATTGCTGTTTTAATCATCGTAACATCGTTGGTTATCATATTTTTTATCGTTTTTCAAAAACGGAAAAACAAATTGCTTTTAGACCAAATGAAGCAACAACAAGCTTTTGAAGCTGAAATAGCTCAGGCTCAAACCGAAACTCAAGAGCAAACCTTAAAAAATATTGGTTGGGAGCTTCATGATAACGTGGGTCAGTTACTCTCTTTTGCCAGTATGCAACTTAGTATTTTAAAAATGCAGGTTTCGGATGATGTGAAGGAAAAGTTTAAAGAAACCTCCGATGCTTTAAAGGAAAGTTTAGCAGAAGTGAGGCAGCTTTCCAAAACATTAAATAACGAAGTGGTTCTAAATATTGGGTTTGAAAAATCCATTACAAATGAATTAAACCGATTAAAAAAGATGAAGTTTGCTTCGGCGGAACTTCGGATGATTGGTGAAAAACAGCCATTTACGGACAGAAAACACGAAATCATTATTTTTAGGATTATTCAAGAGTTTTTATCTAACTCCGTTAAATATTCAAACGCCGAAAACCTAAGTATCATTCTAAATTACCAACAAAACAATCTTGTAATAACCATGAAGGATGATGGCAAGGGATTTAATATAGATAGTGTTGAAAAAGGCTCTGGATTGTTAAACATGAAAAGCCGTGCTAAATTAATAAATGCAAAACTGGACTTAACGTCAAGACCTAATGAGGGTGTTATTTTGGTTTTAAAATACCCATTTTAACAAGCATTCCAAATAGCATCATCAGGTAAAGGTGCTATAATATCTATGATAGCATTAGTTACAGGATGCAAGAAATGAATATGTCTGGCATGCAGATGGATACTGGCATCAGGGTTGCTTCTATCAAAACCATATTTTAAATCGCCTTTAATAGGACATCCAATATTTGCCAACTGCGAGCGAATTTGATGGTGCCTGCCGGTTTCCAAATTTACCTCCAACAAAAAATAATTATTTAATTTTTTTAAAACTTGGTAATGTAGAATCGCTTTTTTACTATCAGTGACTTCTTTAATATGCGCAACGGATTTATTTGTTTTCGGATTTTTTTTAAGCCAATGAATTAATGTATCGCTTGTTTTTGGAGGTTCATTTTTAACAATTGCCCAGTAGGTTTTTTGGGCTTCTTTGTCAACAAACAATTTATTGAGTCTGGGAAGTGCTTTACTGGTTTTTGCAAAAATAACAAGACCTGTTGTAGGTCTGTCAAGTCTGTGAACCACGCCTAAATAAACATTTCCTGGTTTGTTGTACTTCTCAGCAATATATTCCTGATCGCTTCCGAGGCATGGCTGTGGCGGAACATGATATAAATATTTTTGCCAACAGCCAACAGCCAACAGCCAACAGCCAACAGCCATTAATATTGCTCATTCTCACTAGGAAAATCAACCGTCTTCACATCATCAACATATTGTGTGATAGCAGTTGTCATGTCATCATATAAATTCATATATCTACGTAAAAATCGTGGGTGGAATTCGTGAGTCATTCCCAGCATATCGTGTAAAACCAAAACTTGTCCGTCCACATCGCGACCGGCACCAATACCTATAATCGGGATGCTAACACTTTCGGCAACTTCTTTGGCAAGTTTAGCTGGAATTTTTTCCAATACGATTGCGAAGCAACCAATACGTTCCAACATCTTTGCGTCTTCTATCAAATCCAAAGCTTCTTGTTCCTCTTTGGCTCTCACGGTATAGGTTCCGAATTTGTAAATGGATTGTGGCGTTAAACCTAAATGTCCCATGACTGGAATACCAGCATTTAATATACGCTTAATGGATTCCTTTATTTCTTTGCCACCTTCCATTTTTACAGCATGTCCACCGCTTTCTTTCATAATTCTAATAGCAGAACGTAATGCTTCTTTCGGGTCGCTTTGGTAGCTTCCAAAAGGTAAATCGACCACCACCAAAGCTCTATTTATGGCCCGAATGACGGAAGAGGCATGATAAATCATTTGGTCAAGTGTAATGGGCAATGTGGTTTCGTGTCCAGCCATGACATTACTGGCAGAGTCGCCAACAAGAATCACATCTACGCCAGCACCATCCACAATTTTTGCCATGCTATAATCGTAAGCTGTTAACATGGATATTTTTTCGCCATTGGCTTTCATATCAACTAAGGTTTTCACCGTGATGCGCTTATATTCTTTTTTTGCTGTAGACATGTTGTAATGTTTAAATTTTTGTAGAATGTAAAAGTAGTAAATTAAGCAGATTCGGCTAAAGATTTCTTAGCTAAACGCCATTTACTGATTAATGCTGACATCATGTCAGTATTTCTTGGTTGGCATAATCATTGACTTTAACACCCCGAAGTTAAAAAAGAACATTCAACACAATTAAAAACATACATATTATGAATAAAATTATTGGAATCGATTTAGGAACAACCAACTCTTGCGTTTCTGTAATGGAAGGTAACGAACCTGTTGTTATCCCAAACGCAGAAGGTAAGCGTACTACACCATCGGTAATTGCATTTGTAGAAGGTGGCGAAATTAAAGTAGGAGATCCAGCAAAAAGACAGGCAGTTACAAACCCAACAAAAACGGTTTATTCCATCAAACGTTTTATGGGTAATAAATATTCTGAATCCCAAAAAGAAGCAGAACGCGTACCATATAAAGTTGTAAAAGGAGATAACGACACGCCTAGAGTTGATATTGACGGACGTTTATATACGCCACAAGAATTATCGGCTATGATTCTTCAAAAAATGAAGAAAACGGCAGAAGATTATTTAGGAACTACCGTAACCGAAGCGGTTATTACCGTACCAGCATACTTTAATGACTCGCAACGTCAGGCAACCAAAGAAGCTGGTGAAATTGCTGGTTTAAAAGTTCGTAGAATTATCAACGAACCGACTGCTGCGGCTTTGGCTTACGGATTGGATAAAAAAGGTAAAGACCAAAAAATTGTGGTATTCGACTTTGGTGGGGGAACACATGACGTGTCTATATTAGAATTAGGAGATGGTGTATTTGAAGTGTTATCAACAGATGGTGATACCCATTTAGGTGGTGATGATGTGGATGAAAAAATCATAGGCTGGTTAGCTGATGAATTTAAATCTGAAGAAGGCATCGATTTACGTAAAGACCCAATGTCCTTACAACGTTTAAAAGAAGCTGCTGAAAAAGCGAAGATTGAATTATCGTCTTCTGCCCAAACAGAAATCAACTTACCATATATCACAGCTACAGCTAGTGGCCCAAAACACTTAGTGCGTCAATTAACACGTTCTAAATTCGAACAATTAATAGACGATCTAGTAAAGCGTACCATAGCACCTTGTGAATCGGCTTTAAAAGCAGCAGGTTTATCAAAAGGTGATATTGATGAAATTATTTTAGTAGGTGGTTCTACGCGTATTCCTGCAGTTCAAGCTGCTGTTGAGAAATTCTTCGGAAAAGCACCAAGTAAAGGTGTGAATCCCGATGAAGTTGTATCATTAGGAGCAGGAATTCAAGGGGGTGTATTGACTGGTGATGTTAAAGATGTGTTGTTACTAGACGTAACGCCATTGTCACTTGGTATTGAAACGATGGGTAATGTAATGACCAAGCTTATTGAAGCTAATACAACGATTCCGACTAAAAAATCACAGATATTCTCAACAGCGGCCGATAATCAGCCTTCTGTAGAAATACATGTATTACAAGGGGAACGTGCTATGGCAGCTGATAACAAAACAATCGGACGTTTTCACCTAGATGGTATTCCACCAGCAAGACGTGGAACGCCACAAATTGAAGTGACTTTTGATATTGATGCAAACGGCATCATTCACGTAACTGCCGGCGATAAAGCCACAGGAAAAACCCAAAATATCCGTATTGAAGCCTCTTCTGGTTTAACCGAAGAAGAAATCAAAAGAATGAAAGCAGATGCTGAAGCAAATGCTGAATCAGATAGATTGGCTAAAGAAAAAGCTGAAAAATTAAATGCTGCCGATGCTATGATTTTCCAAACAGAAAGTCAGTTGAAAGAGTTTGGTGATAAATTATCTGATGATAAAAAGAAACCAATTGAAGCGGCATTGGAAGAACTTAAAAAAGCGTTTGAAACTAAAGATTTAGCATTAATAGACCCAGCTTTAGAAAAAATAAATGAAGCTTGGAAAGTGGCTAGCGAAGAAATGTACAAAGCGCAGGCAGAATCGCAACAAGGTGGTGCAGCTCCAGGACCTGATGCAAGCAGCAACGGACAATCATTTGAAAGTAGTGATGTTGAAGACGTAGACTTCGAAGAAGTCAAGTAGCTTGTACTGAGCGAAGTCGAAGTATAGACTTCGAAGAAGTAAAATAAAACCTTGTCATCCTGAACTTGTTTCAGGATCTCATAAAAACAAAAAACGCAATCAGAAATGATTGCGTTTTTTATTCATCAAGTTCTTTGCTTAATATTTCATTAAGTATATATTGAAATGAGCTACCATCTGTGGGAGGATTATTTATTCTAATTTTGGAGACACTAATTTTATAGGTATAGCCAGTTTCGTATTGCTCGTCAAAACCCTCGATGCCATCATAGAATAGTAACCAGTCATTGTCTTTAATAACAGCATTTTCTTGAATCCTATAACAAGTTTGTTCGGCAACACCCGTACAACTTACTCTTTGGGAATCTATCCAAAGGGTGGTGCTAATAATATTTTCATTGTCAGAACATGAAATATTTAAAAAGATAATAGCTGCTAGGAATGTGTGCTTTATTTTCATCATCATGTTTGTTTTTTTAAAGGATGTATTATTTACAAAAGGGTTGCGTCTTTTGTGGATTAATTTAGTAAACAAAAAAGTTTTCTATTTCCGTATATTTGTTTAATTCACATAGAAATATCGCTTAACTTAAATAGATTCCTGCCTACGCAGGAATGACAGAAACATGGTAACAAAACTCACCGAACTTCTTGATATAAAATATCCCATAATTCAAGCACCTATGTTCTTGGTTTCCAATACGGCTATGGTAAAGGAGGCCATGAAAAGTGGTATTGCTGGTTGCATTCCAGCGTTGAATTATAGAACCTTGGAGGAATTAAAATCGGCTATCAAAGAGTTGAAATCAGCTAAAGCAGAAGGTGGTTCATTCGGATTTAATTTGATAGTCAATAAATCCAATTTAAAATTTAAAGAGCAATTACGAGTGCTTTGTGAAGAAGGTTGTGATTTTATTATTACGTCGCTTGGAAGCCCTGAAGAAACAATCAATCAAGCACATAAAGTCGGTATCAAAGTGTTTTGCGACGTGGTGGATTTACAATTCGCAAAAAAGGTTGAACTTTTAGGTGCCGATGCTATTATAGCGGTTAATAATGAAGCTGGAGGTCACCGAGGTAATATAAGTCCGAAAGATTTAATAACGGAATTGGTGGCACATTGTAACATTCCCATCATCTCTGCTGGTGGCGTGGGTTCTAAAGCTGATGTGGATAAAATGTTAAGCTATGGAGCTGCTGGTGTTTCGGTTGGAAGTCCGTTTATAGCGTCAGAAGAATCTGGTGTCACCAATGAATACAAGCAAGCTTGCGTTGATTATGGTGCTAAGGATATTGTGATGACCGAACGCATTTCTGGGACCCCTTGTACCGTAATTAACACACCGTATGTTCAGAAAGTGGGCACGAAGACCACCTGGTTGGAATCCGTTTTAAACAAAAACAAAAAACTAAAAAAATGGGTAAAAATGTTACGTTTTGCCAAAGGGATGCGAGACACCCAAAAAGCAGCGAATGAAGTCACTTATAAAACCGTTTGGGTCGCTGGGCCGAGTATTGAACAGACGAAGGCTATTTTGCCTGTTAGGGATATTGTGGTTAAATTAATAAGGTGAAAGATTATTTTTTTACAGCTTCTACAAGTTCCAATTGCTCCAAACTCACATTCGTCGTAAACATGCCATAATTAACAACGGCTTTGTTTTTTTCGATTTTATCAATGCTTCCAATGGCGCGGCCATCTTCCATGCGCACGCGGTCACCGACTTTTAAAATGGCTTTGGGTTTCGGACTTTCAACGGCTTTTTTCTTGGCTTCTTTCTTTTTTTCTCGAATGACTTCCACTACTTTTTCAGCTTCTTGCTTAACAGCTTCTTCTTTGGCTTTGATGACTTTTTTCTCTTTTACAGTGACTTTTTTGCGTTTGGAATTTTCAATCTGTACCAACTTAAAGAGTTCTGCCATCAATTCCTTTTTCTGATTGGTCTCAAAGAATTTTTCAGAAAGGTCATTGATTTTTTGCCCTAAATAAATAAGACGTTGGTTGCTATCATACAATTCTTGGTAGCTTTCCAATTTCTTTTGGATTTTAAGATTGATTTCTTCTAGTTTATCGGCTTCTTGAATCTTTTTACGTTCGTTTATTTTTAAGGATTCTCCTGTTTTTTCGAGTTTGCTACGTTCTTTTTGAAGCTTTGCAATGGTTTCATCGAAGCGTACTTTACTGCGTTCAATCTTCTTTTTTGCTCGATTTATGAGTCCGAACGGAATCCCATTTTTTTGTGCGACTTCAAACGTAAACGAGCTTCCTGCTTGTCCGATGACCAATTTAAACATAGGTTCCAACGAGCGTTCATCAAAAAGCATGTTGGCATTTACCATATTTGGCAATTCGTTTGCCAGCATTTTTAAATTGGAATAATGCGTGGTAATAATTCCAAAAGCTTCCCGATGGTAAAACTCTTCTAAAAACGTTTCGGCCAAGGCACCACCAAGTTCTGGGTCACTTCCTGTTCCGAATTCATCAATCAAAAAAAGTGTTTTATTGTTACACTTTTTTAAGAAATAATTCATTTGTTTCAATCGGTAACTATAGGTGCTCAAATGATTTTCAATGGATTGATTATCGCCAATATCACTCATGATTCTATCAAATAAACACACTTTACTGCGCTCATGAACTGGAATCAATAACCCGCTTTGCAACATCACCTGTAATAAACCAACGGTTTTTAAGGTGATACTTTTACCTCCGGCATTAGGTCCCGAAATGACTATAATTCTACCTTCAGGATTTAATTCTATGGTCTGCGGATAGGTCGTTTTGTTTTCCTTTAAATGATTTAAATAAAGCAATGGGTGATAGGCATCACGCAAAAAAATATGTTTGTCATCAGTAATTTCCGGAAGAATCCCATTCATGGAACGTGCATATTTCGCCTTGGCAGCAATCACATCTACATCAATCAAAAACGCCTGATACTTTTCCAATAATGGTAAAAAAGGCCTTAAAAAATTGGTGACTTCCTTTAAAATACGAATGATTTCTTCTTGCGCTTCATATTCCAAATTATTCAATTCCCTAGAATATTGTAATGTGGTTTCTGGCTCTATATAAACAATACTGCCGGTTTTACTGCCGCCCATGATAGCCCCTTTTACCTTGCGGCGGTACATGGCTTTTACGGCTAAAACACGTTTGTTATCTACCACGGATTCCCGAATGTCATCCAAATAATCCAGACCGTGATACATGTTCAACGCCGAAATAAAGCTTTGGTTTATTTTCCCTTTTATGCTGTTAATGGATTGGCGTAATTCAAAAAGTAAAGGAGAGGCATTGTCTTTTACATCCCCAAATTTGTCAACAATAGTATCTATTTTTTCGATGATGGCTTTGGTGATTTCAATACTTGAAGTAAAATCAGCAAAAGTCGGGTAATAGTCTTCGAACTTAGTTATAAAAACGACGATCTCATTGACTGTTGACGATATAGATGTTATTTTTTTAAAACTATGAACTTCCAAATAGGTGTTTTCTATCTTTAAAAGCTTGATTTCTTTGGTGATGGCATCAAAACCATGATTGGGAATGCGGTTATCATTGTAAAAGGAGGATAGATATTCATTGGTCAATTTAAGCGCATAAAGCAAGTCTTCCTTCGTTTTTAAAGGCTCAATTTGTAAGGCACTTTCATTACCTAAAGGCGTCACACAAAGTTCGCTAACCTGCTTTAAAACAGTGGGAAATTCAATATCGCGTAAGGTCTTTTCGTGAATATGTATCATTAGGTTTTTTGAAATCTAGCAAAAGAGCAAAGTTAAAAATTCTTTAGGGAAATCATTTAT
>NCDW01000124.1 GCA_002280395.1 Flavobacteriales bacterium 32-35-8 | reverse complement strand
TGAGCAATAAATAATAGATAATGAATAATGAGTTGTTATTTAATGAATTTACACCAGTTACTTCCAAACAATGGAAACAAAAAATACAATTCGACCTCGCTGGTGCTGATTATAACAACACCCTCATTTGGAAAACCAATGAAGATATTTCGGTAAAACCGTTTTATCATGCGGATGATGTTGAAGCACTTCACAACACCTCAACTAACAAAACAACGCCATGGCATATTTGCGAAACCATTTATGTCGCCGATGTTAAAAAATCGAATTCAAAAGCCATCAAGCTTCTTGAAAAAGGTGCGGACAGTATTAAATTCATCATTCCGAATCCGTCTGTTTCATTAGAAGATTTATTAAAAAATATCGAAGCTTCTATCCCAATCCATTTAGAGCTTCAGTTTCTTTCAGAAGATTTTGTCATTCCCGTAAAAGCAGGAATCCATATCCATACAGACATTATAGGTAACCTCGCTAAAAGCGGTAATTGGTTTTCTAATTTAAACACCGATTTTGCCCAGTTTGAAACTATTATAAAATCAACAAACACATTCAGTGTTGATACGTCGCTTTATCAAAATGCAGGCGCGAATATGGTGCAACAATTGGCTTATGCGCTGGCTCATGCCAATGAGTATTTAAATCGTTTAGATTCAGTCATTGCGAGCAACGCGAGGCAATCTGTCAATTGCATCTTCAACATCTCCATAGGCAGCAACCACTTTTTCGAAATCGCCAAACTAAGAGCCTTACGCATTCTCTGGAAAACCTTGGCTTCTGAATACAACATCGATACCGATTGCCACATCTACACCACACCCACAAAGCGCAACAAAACACTATACGATTATAACACCAATATGCTGCGTACCACCACCGAATGCATGAGTGCCATTTTAGGTGGCAGTGATACTATTTGCAATCTGCCATACGATGCCATATATCATAAAATGAATGCTTTTGGAAATCGTATGGCGCGTAACCAATTATTGATTTTAAAGCACGAGAGTTATTTTGATAAAGTCAACAATCCTGCGGATGGCGCCTATTATATGGAGACCATCACCCATCAATTAGCAGAAAAGGCTTTGGACTTATTTAAAAATATAGAAGCCAACGGTGGGTTTTTAAAGCAACTTAAGGAAGGCACCATCCAACGTAAAATAAAAGAGAGTGCCGACAAAGAACAACAACAATTTAATGCGGGCGATATTATATTAACTGGCACTAATAAGCATGCAAACCCAAGTGACAAAATGAAAGATACCTTGGAAATTTATCCTTTTGTAAAAACCAATCAACGAAAAACCTTGATTGAACCCATTATAGAAAAACGCTTAGCGGAAGGTTTGGAACAGGAGCGGTTGAAAAATGAGAATCTACAAAAATAGATTTGAGCAAAATCCTTTCAAAATCAAATAATTATATGACCTAAGTCATTGAATTAGATGCTAAAGTTCATTAGCTTTAGCTATTAAAAATCAATATCTAATAATAATGACAAACATCGCAGATGATTATTTAGAACCACATTATATCCAGCGGAGCAATTGGCTAAGAGCTTCTGTTCTTGGTGCCAATGACGGTATTTTATCTACAGCAAGTCTTGCCATTGGTGTTGCTGCTGCAAGTGATTTTAGAGAACCCATTATTTTAGCTACTGTCGCAGGATTAGTAGCCGGGGCTCTGTCAATGGCTGCAGGAGAATATGTATCGGTGAGTTCTCAAACAGATGTTGAAAAAGCCGATATAGATCGCGAAAAACAAGAGTTGTTAGATATGCCAGACATTGAATTGGTTAGATTGGCAGAAATTTATGAAAAACGAGGCTTGAAAAAAGAAACGGCACTCACAGTAGCGAAGGAGTTAACCGCACATGATGCCTTAGGTTCCCATATAAGAGATGAGCTAGGCATTAACGACGTTAGCCAGGCAAAGCCAATGCAAGCCGCTTTAGCATCTGGTGCATCATTTACAGTAGGCGGCATACTGCCTCTTATAGTGGCTATTTTTTTGCCATTACAAAACATGGAATATTATTTATACGGTTTTGCTATTATATTTCTCATCCTTTTAGGAACTATCGCAGCCAAAACAGGAGGCTCTAGCGTTACCAAAGCCATTATTAGAATTACGTTTTGGGGAACAGTTGCCATGGGATTAACAGCCTTGGTTGGGTATCTGTTCGGGGTTAGTGTGGGATAATATTAGATTATAATTTTAGCCTCAAAAAGTTCAGCAAAATACTTAATAAGTTTCTCCTTTACCTCAGCTTCATCCACTTTTTCCACACCTAATTCCACATTCAAAGACGTCACAGCTTTTCCACGAATACCACAAGGAATGATATTGTCAAAATAACCCAAATTGGCGTTCACATTCAATGCAAAACCGTGCATAGTCACCCAACGACTCGCACGTACGCCCATGGCGCAAATTTTACGGGCAAAGGGTGTGCCTACATCCAGCCAGACACCCGTTTCACCTTCGCTACGCTCGGCTTTCAAGCCATAATCCGCCAGCGCAAGGATGATCATTTCTTCTAAAAGACGCAAATATTTATGAATGTCCGTAAAAAAATTATCCAAGTCTAAAATAGGATACCCCACTATTTGTCCAGGCCCGTGATAGGTAATATCGCCTCCCCTATTAATTTTGTAAAACGTCGCTCCTTTTTTAATGAGCTGTTCCTCATTTAAAAGTAGGTTCGACATATCGCCACTTTTACCAAGTGTGTAAACGTGCGGATGCTCTACAAACAAAAAGTAATTAGGGGTTTCAATATGGGTGTCTTCTCGCCTATTCTTGATTTTGACATCCACAATAGATTTAAACAACTGTTCTTGGTAATCCCAAGTCTGTTTATAGTCTTTTAAACCTAAATCTTGTATTTCTACGGTTTTATTCAAAACATTAATCTTCTAAAACGACTTCCAAATTCAAAGCTTCGGGGTTCGTCATATAATCCATAAAACCAAACTCAACAGTAAAACTTTTTCGGTCGTTACTAAACATAGCCGTTTCGTTTGAAACAGATTTTATAGGCTTTGGAAAATGGTAATTCAATTTATAAGTGGAAGAACCTAACATCATGCCCATTTGTCCTAAGCTGTCGGTTACTTGTTTATAGGCTTCTTTATCTGTTATTTTTGCAGTGCGTATGAATGTTTTACCATCGTAATTGTAATCTAAAGTGGTACTGTTGTCACCTCCAAACATAGATAACGGGTTGTTAGCCTCGCCTGCTTGTGCCTTCCCTGTCATATCTCCAAAACTTTTCATAGCCTTAAACATATCCTGAAGTTCGGTTACTTTATTAAAATCCGTAAACAAATCAAAGCGCATTTTAGAAGTTTCCGGGTCCATAACCATGTGCATACTAAAAGGTTCTAAACGCTTTAGTTTTTGTTGTTCTTCTTCTGGAAGTTTTGAAATACTATCGCGCATGGTATCGAATAGTTCTTTAAAATTAAACGTGGAATCTATTGCCTTTTCTTGGGTTTCACTCATTTGATCGCCAGCCATTTGCATCAGTTGACTACCATCAAAGGTGAATTCCATTTTACCGGAACCATCGGCGTTTATGTATATGTTCTCTGAAAACTGACAACTGGAAAATGTTGTAATTATGACTAAGCAAAAAAGGGCGTAAAACCGATTCATCTGTTCATGATTTTAAAATACAAACACAAAGATAAACTTAATTTTTCGGATTATTAAGAATAACCAAAGCGGCAATAACACCAGGCACCCAGCCACAAAGCCAAAGTAAAAACACAATTAGAATAGAGCCACAACCTTTACCAATAACGGCTAAGGGCGGACAAAATATACACAATAACACTCTCCAAATACTCATGATTTATAATAATTGATTGATGATACTTATTGGACTTAAATTTACATAATTTGTTACACTTCATAGGCATTCACGATAAAATTCAAACATAGAATTCGCAGTAATTATAAGAAGGGATGTGCCAAAAAAATCGCAATTCTTAATTCGTAAAACGTAAATCAAATGTTTATCTTTGTGCGTTTAAAAAAATCACTCAGAAATTAGAATATGTCGCAATTATCAGAACACGAACTTGTACGAAGAGAGAAATTAGCCAAATTACGCGAAATGGGTATCAACCCCTATCCTGCCGATTTATTTCCGGTATCGCATAATTCCAAGCAAATTAAGGACGATTTCAAGGAGGAAAACAAGGTTGTGATTGCTGGTAGATTAATGTCGCGCCGTATTCAAGGCAATGCGAGTTTTGCCGAATTGCAAGATGCTGAAGGCAGAATACAAGTGTATTTTAACAGGGATGAAATTTGTGAAGGTGAGGACAAAACCCAATACAACGAAGTTTACAAAAAACTGTTGGATATAGGCGATTTTGTGGGAGTTGAAGGCATTCTATTCACTACAAAAGTAGGCGAAAAAACCGTTAAGGTGAAAAGCTTTACTTTGCTTAGTAAATCCTTAAAACCATTACCATTACCTAGAACCGATGCCGAAGGCAATGTACACGACGCCTTCACAGACCCAGAGCAACGTTACAGACAACGTTATGCCGATTTGGTGGTAAACCCACACGTGAAAGAAGTTTTTGTAAAACGCACCAAGCTTTTTAATGCCATGCGTGGTTTCTTTAATGATGCAGGATATTTTGAGGTGGAAACACCTGTTTTGCAACCCATTCCTGGTGGTGCGGCAGCGCGTCCGTTTATGACACATCATAATGCACTGGATATTCCTTTATACATGCGCATTGCCAACGAATTGTATTTAAAACGATTGATTGTTGGTGGTTTTGATGGCGTTTATGAGTTTTCTAAAAACTTTAGAAACGAGGGTATGGACAGAACGCATAATCCGGAGTTTACAGCAATGGAAATCTATGTTGCCTATAAAGATTACAACTGGATGATGGATTTTTGTGAGCGCTTATTGGAGCATTGTGCCATGGCAGTCAATGGCACCACCAAAGCGACTTTTGGCAGCCATCATATTGATTTTAAAGCACCGTATGCCAGAATCACGATGGCAGATTCCATAAAACAATTTACGGGGTTTGATATTACAGGAAAAACGGAAGATGAGATTAGACTTGCCGCTAAAAATATGGGTATTGAGGTAGATGACACCATGGGGAAAGGTAAACTGATTGACGAGATTTTTGGTGAAAAATGTGAAGGTAACTACATTCAGCCAACGTTTATAACCGACTATCCAAAAGAGATGAGTCCGTTGTGCAAAGAACACCGTGAAAACCCGGAATTAACTGAGCGTTTTGAATTGATGGTTTGTGGTAAGGAAATAGCAAATGCCTATTCTGAATTAAACGACCCAATCGACCAACGCGAGCGTTTTGAACACCAAATGGAATTAGCTAAAAAAGGGGATGATGAAGCAACGGGCGTTATTGATTACGACTTTTTACGCGCTTTGGAATATGGTATGCCACCAACGTCGGGTATGGGCATTGGTATGGACCGTTTAATCATGTTTTTAACCAATAACCAATCCATTCAAGAAGTCTTATTCTTTCCACAAATGCGTCCGGAGAAAAAAGCGGTTGCCCTTAGTGAAGAAGCCAAAGCTATTTTTGATTTGTTGAAAAAAACTGAAAGGCTGGAACTTAACGATCTAAAAATTCAATCAGGCTTATCGAATAAAAAATGGGATGTTTCCATTAAAGAATTGACAAAAAACAATTTGGCTAAAGTTGAAAAAACAGACGATGGAAGACTTTTTGTGGCAATTGTTACTTAATATTTTTTTAAATAGCCAGAATAAACAGTATCTTTAGGTATAGCAACCAAACTAAAATATTGCAATGTCAAAAAATTTAATTAGAAAAAGATTTTTAAATTTCTTGCCAATTGCCTCATTTTTGGTTCTTGTTACATTTATTCTTATTGCATACAAAATATCTTTAGATAGGCACTATGCCTTAGTAAAAGCACAGGTTTATGAAACTGGCGCCCTATTATCTAAAGAGCTTAAGAACATTGTTAATGCTGACATATCCAATCTTGAAAATCTTAAATACCGGTTAGAGTTTACAAATGGTAGCTATTATGAGAACTGGGAAAATGATGCCAATTTATTATTAAAACAGAATGCTTCTTTCATATTTATTGAATGGATTGATAGTTCAATGGTCATTAAAAAGATCAATCCTTATAAAGGCAATGAAGGTGCACTAAATATAGATATCTCCACTCTCGATTACAGAAGGGATGAATGGATTAAACATGCCGAAAACGGCAAAACCAATATAACATCTTGGCTAAAACTTACACAACGTGGATATTCCTTTCTTGTTGATGTTCCAGTGTATTTCAATGATCGGTTTCAAGGCACCATAACAGGTGGCATGGATTTTAGCACAAACTTCAATAGGTTTGTTAATTACTTAGAAAACCAGTACAGTATCGAACTTTATGACGATAAAGGAAATCTATTTTATGAAGTAAACCAAGATATAAAACATAAAACTAAAAGAGATATTGTTTATAATACCTTAATAGAAATAGATGAATCTGACAGACAAACATGGAGCTTAAACGTTTCACCTACTGAAAAATTATTACTGGAAGAAGCATTGTACACTAAAAATATCGCCTTCATTGTTGGCTTATTTTTATCTTTTATCGTGTCATTACTTGTCCATTTTTATTTAAAAGCACAAAAAAGCAACATAATTGCCAAAAAATCCAATTTAGCTTTAAAAAGAGCGAATAAAAACCTTAATAACGCCAGAAAAAAGGCAGAGAAAGCGTCGCAAGCAAAAACGGATTTCCTGTCCAACATGAGCCACGAAATACGAAC
>NCDW01000123.1 GCA_002280395.1 Flavobacteriales bacterium 32-35-8 | reverse complement strand
AATTTTCAGCGGAAGTTTGATCCACAGGATGTAAATATCCATCAAAAGGTAGATGAGTATTCAAAAACCTTGATTCAGCAAATAGACACGATGAGTTCCATTGCTTCGGCGTTTTCAAATTTTGCAAAAATGCCGGCACAACAAAATGAAACCTTGAATGTCGTTAATATTGTAAAATTGGCGTTGGATATTTTTAACGAAGATTACATTTTTTTCACCTCAGATAAAGTAGAAATCATTGCCAAATTCGACAGAACACAACTTATAAGAGTAGTCACCAATTTGGTAAAAAATGCCATTCAAGCGATTTCAGAAGATAGAGAGCCCAGCATTATTGTCAATGTAAGTTCTAAGTTAAACGATGTTATTATAACGGTTTCAGATAATGGCGTGGGTGTTTCAGAAGAAAACAAAGAAAAAGTGTTTGAACCTAAATTTACCACCAAAACAAGTGGCATGGGGCTTGGTTTGGCCATGGTTAAAAACATTGTAGAAACGTATAATGGCACGATAACTTTTGAAACCGAAAAAGATAAAGGAACCACATTTACAGTAATCTTTCCTAGGGTATAAAACAATAAATCCTTATTGTTTAAACATTTGAACTTGTCGCTTTTTTAATTTTTTTGTTCACTTACTCAAAAATAATTGTAAATTTAAAAGGCAAAACTAAACAAGAAATAAACCAATGGAAAAAATCAATAGAAGAACGTTTAATGTTAAACTCACCCAAGTCTTGGCTGGTGCAGCATTATTATCAAATATACCTTTAAGTTACGGGCTTAATTCTGGTAAGCAAGATAAAAAATTGGGCATTGCCTTAGTAGGTTTGGGAGGTTATGCGGGTGGACAATTAGCCCCTGCATTATTAAAAGCACAGCATTGTTATTTGGCAGGAATTGTAACGGGCACACCATCCAAAGAAAAGGAATGGATGGATAAATACAACATCCCAAAAGAGAATGTTTACAATTATGAAAACTTTGATGAGATAGCTAAAAATAAAGCGATTGATATTGTATATGTGGTGTTGCCAAACAGCATGCATGCCGAATTTTGTATCCGTGCAGCTAAAGCAGGCAAACATGTGATTACTGAAAAACCTATGGCCGTGAGTGTTGCGGAATGTGATGCCATTATTAAAGCTTGTAATGATGCTGGCGTAAAATTAGGTGTTGGTTACCGCATGCAAACCGATCCTTATACCAATGAAATAAAAAGATTGGTAGCAGAAAAACCATTTGGAGAGGTACAATACATATCATCGGATGCTGGTTTTGTTTCAGCCAATAACCCTACGCAATGGCGATTAAAAAAAGAATTATCAGGAGGTGGCGCCTTGATGGATATGGGCGTATATGCCATTCAAAGTAGTATTTATGGCGCTGGTGCCAATCCGGTGTCTATTTCTGCACAAGAATTTAAAACCAGACCAGATTATTTTGTAGGTGTTGACGAATCCATCACCGCTCAAATGAAATTTTCCAATAATGTAGTTGGAAACATGTTTACGTCTTACAATGCCAATGCGAATCGACTTTTTGTGAGCTTCAGACGTGGTTGGGCAGAACTCAATCCATGCCATAGTTACGGGCCTTTAGCTGGGCGCACGTCTAGAGGCGAAGAAATTAAATTCCCGTTTGAAAGGTATTATCAACAAACCACACAAATGGACTCTTTTGCACAACATGTACTCACGGGAAGCACCAACTTTGCGCCAGGAGAAATGGGAAAACGGGATATTATTATTGTGGAAGCCATTTATAAATCCATTCAGGAAGGCGGAAAAACCATTCCGTTGGATTTAGGGGATATGGGCATTGTTAAGGTTTAATATTATGAGGTATCAGTCCGTTTCTGTTGAAGAACAAAATAATATTGCTACCATTACGGTAAATAGGCCAAGCAAGCTCAATGCTTTAAATATAGAAACGATTGAAGAACTCCATCATGCCCTAAAAAAAGCCAATAAAGATAAAAATATCAAAGTCATTATCATTACAGGAAGTGGCGAAAAAGCTTTTGTGGCGGGTGCTGATATTAGTGAATTTGCCGATTTTGATGAAGATGAAGGAAAAAATTTAGCGACTAGCGGCCAAGAATTGTTATTTGATTTTATTGAAAACTTACCAACGCCCGTGATTGCTGCCATCAATGGTTTTGCGCTTGGTGGCGGACTCGAATTAGCAATGGCTTGCCATTTTAGGGTGGCGAGCGATAACGCCAAAATGGGCTTGCCAGAAGTATCTTTAGGCGTTATTCCCGGTTATGGAGGCACACAACGTTTGCCGCAGTTAATAGGGAAAGGACGTGCCATGGAACTTATTTTAACAGCAGGGATGATTGATGCCAACCAAGCATTGGCGTACGGATTGGTAAATCACGTCACCAAACAAGAAGAATTACTGCCTTTTTGCGAAAAGATTGCCAGTAAAATTACTAGAAACTCACCTGTTGCCATTACTGCCGCCATAAAGGCGATTAATGCGAATTATGAAGATGGTATTAATGGTTATGAAGTAGAAATAGAAGAATTTGGTAACTGTTTTGGAACTGATGATTTTGCGGAAGGCACTTCCGCTTTTTTAGAAAAACGAAAGGCTGATTTTTCTGGGGAGTAGAGTTTAAGGGTCGATTAACTGTTAGTTAAGGCCAAAAAGCGAGAAATTATTTTTTATACATTGTTGCTTCAGTGGTTATTAGTTTAAAGGTTTAATTCCGAAATTGAATAACTTTTGACCATAATGTGATATATAAAATCTTGAACCATGTCTGTAACCAATCCCGCAAGCTATCATAAATACTTCGTCAACATTAATTCTAGGCGATTGATTTGCCCAATTCAATTCTTTAGAAATCAGATGTAAAAAATCAAATCCTCTGGGATGAATTACTTCTAAAATCATTGAGATATCTTGAAATTCCTCCCAACTTAATTCATTTTTTATGTGAGCTAATAAAAGATTAGCTAATATTTTTGACTTTTCGATTTGTAAAAATCTTTCGTTAAGCAAAATTATAATTTCTATAACCTTATTTTGATATTTTTTGTCTGCACTAAACTTTTCTTTAAATTTTTCTAACTTTTCCCCATCAATGTTACCTTCGTGAAATGTTTTGAAAAAGGTCAATATTTTATTTACTTTATGTCGCTCAATAATTGAGTTTGATATATTATAAAACCCAACAATGGATTTAACAAAAGGAATTTCTTTAAGTAACCCTTCTTCCAAGAAAGCGTCTAATGAAAGTTCAGAATAATCAATTGAGATATCAATTGTCCTTTTTAAAATTTCATTTGAAACAATTTCATTTATATCATTTTTCTTTTTCATTTATTAAAAGCACTTACAGTTTCACGCATTTCTCGCTGATATAAAATCATTTTTAATATTTTATATCAACCGCTAAACTAATATAGTTGAAAAATTTTACAGATGAAGAAAAATTTTTTGTTAATAACCCATCCTCATTTTAACAATTTCCGTTTTAAATAATAAGTAACTTTATAAAGTTACTACACTAGTATCTCCAAATAATCATTATTATGAATCCCAAATCTACCATAAAAGGCCGTGGAGCGCAGCTAAATGTGCCCAATCGTTTCTTTGAACTCAGTCATGAAATGCGTGACGATTTTCTGGAATTTTGCCATAAAGAAGGCGAAGAAAGCGACAAAAATAAAACGCTGTATTTAGAGGTGTTTCCTAAAACCATCGTGAATAAAGTGGAAAGCCCAGATATTGGTATGGCGTATTCCATGAATCCGTACCAAGGTTGCGAGCACGGCTGTATTTATTGTTATGCCAGAAATAGCCACGAGTATTGGGGCTATAGTGCGGGCTTGGATTTTGAACGCCGTATTTTAGTAAAGAAAGACGCACCCAAACTTTTAGAGGAGCTGATAAAAAAGAAAACTTGGAAAACGCATCCCATTGTGATGTCTGGAAATACCGATTGTTACCAACCTGCCGAAAAACAATTTGAAATTACCCGCCAATGTTTGGAAGTGTTTTTAAAGTATAAACACCCGGTAGCCATTATTACTAAAAACGCTTTGATTTTACGTGATTTGGAGCTTTTAAAAGAACTGGCAAAAGATAATTTAATTGGCGTAAATGTTTCCATAACGTCATTATCTGAAGATATCAGACGTGTTTTAGAACCTAGAACTACCATTGCAAAAAGATTGGAAACCGTTAAAACGCTGAGTGAACATGGCATTCCGGTAAATGTGATGTTGGCACCTATTATTCCATCCATAAATAGCCATGAGATTTTGCCGTTAGCAAAAGTCGTTTCAGAACATGGTGCCTTGTCCATCGCTCATACCATTGTGAGACTTAATGGCGCGATTGGTGAAATCTTCACGGATTGGATAAAAAAAACCATGCCAGATCGGGCCGATAAAGTATTGCACCAAATTGAAAGTTGCCACGGCGGCACTTTAAATGATAGTCGTTATGGCACACGAATGCGAGGGGAAGGAAAAATTGCTGAACAAATTAATAATCTTGTTAAAATGGCAAGACACAACTATTTTAAAGGAAAAGTGATGCCCAAACTCAATTTAGAGTTGCACGAACAGTTTAAAGAAGGGCAATTGAGATTATTTTAAACAAAAAAAGTGGGCCACCACAGCCCACTTTACCAACTAAACTAAATAAGACATTAAACTAATTATTAATGAATTTTGTAAATTCCCTACCACTGGTAGTGAACACTAATTTATAGTCACCACTTTTTAAATTGTCTGTCAATTTATAAACTCTTTCAATGTTTTTTGTGCCTTTAATAGTTTCTGTTAACACGAGTTCAGAACTATTTCCTTTTTCGTAATAAACATCAATTTTTAATGGTTCATTATTAAGAGCCAATTTAGAAACAAATACTAAGTCACCTTTAACTCTTACGGTCGGTTTAAAAATGGTGTTTGCCATTTCATTATCAAACTTGATGGTGTTAGACTCCACAGTAAAAGGAATCACTTTTATTTGTACCTCAGCATCAAGTTCAAAATTATAAGAACCATCTGGTAAAGCAGTTAAATCAAATCCTTTAGCGTAAACGCCATTGGTTTTAATAGTCTCTTCGTATAATTTAACACCGTAACTATCTTTAATAGATAGTTTGTTTCCTTCTTTAACATAATCTAATGTAAGAGCCGTTTTTTTAGCATTGCTTGCAAGTCTAAAAAATGGAGTTCCTTCGTTTGCGAAACTTAACGAGGCAGCTAACATCGCTACCATTAAGATTCCTTTTTTTGTGTTTTCAATTACTTTTTTCATGATTTGGTTTTTTTAACGTTCAACACCACAAAGGTATGGGGTATTTAAAGCCTACAAAACATTGATTTTTACATATTTATATGCTATTTTATCTGTTATTATTACATTAAGTTTTTGTTAAGTTAATTTAGTATAGAATCGTGTTAATTGGCTATACTAGATGAAAGAAACCACAACAATTTAAAAACTTTGGTATGATAGAAAGAGAATAAAATGATTTGTTCTAGGATATCAACAAGTGATAAATTATGTTAGTTGGATAAAAAAACATCGCTCTTTGAAGTAAAAATGATTATTGGTATTTATCACATTCTAAAACCAAAATTATAGCCTTAGAGGAATAATGTTGAAGTACACTTTTTAGTAATTAATAAATTAAGATTGATTCCGAACAATCAAATGACATATATATAATAGAGTAGTAGCAAAAAAAAGTGAGCCATCACAGCTCACTTTTACCAACTAAACTAAATAGGCATTAAATTAATTGTTAATGTGTTTTACAAACTCTCTACCCTCAGTATTATATACTATGGTGTAATTTCCAATACCAGAATGGGTTAATTTATAAACCCTTTCAATACATTTTGAATTTGTAATGGTTTCTGAAAGCATAAGTTCAGAATTTCCAGATTTTTCCAGATAAATATCGATCTTTAAGGGTTCATTGTTTAAAGTAAGTTGAGAAACAAAGACTAAATTGCCTTTAACCCTCGTTACTGGTTTGAAAATGGATTTCTCCATATCCTTGTCAAAAACTACCGTATTGGACTCAACGGTGAACGGGATTGTTTTTATTTCTACATCGCTATCAAGTTCGAAAATATAGTTTCCGTTTGGCAACGCTGTTAAATCGAACCCCTTCGTATAGATTCCCGTTTTTTGAATAAGTTCTTTATATAGTACAATACCGTTATCATCTTTAATGGACAATTGGTTTCCTTTCTTTACAAGTGCTAAAGTAAGTGAGGTTCTTTCGGATTCATTTTTAATTGAAAAAAATGGAGTTCCTTCTTTTGCGAAACTTAACGAGGCAGCAAGCATTACTACCATTAAGATTCCTTTTTTTGTGTTTTTAATTACTTTTTTCATGATTTGGTTTTTTTAACGTTCAACATCACAAAGGTATATAGGTCGGTTAGTCTGTAAAACATTGATTTCACTGGTCGTCACCTGTGTCGATCAGCGGCTTGAGTTCAAGGACTTCCTGACGCTTCTGTTCGATCGCTACGGGATCGTCATCGGTGATGGACAGGCACGCGACCTGATCGCCAGCGGCAATGCCGATCAGGAGGATTTCTCCGATAACGCGCGGCGGCTCGAAGAGCGGCTGGCGAGCCTCGGATTGCTCAAGCGTCTCTCGGACTCTTGCGCCTATGTCGAAAACCCCTTTCAGCATGGGGATGTCGCGTGAAGCCGGCCGATCTCATCGGCGCCGCAGGCGCGACCTCGATCCAGCAGCGCCTGGCTGCCCTCACGGCCGACGACGGCGTCGCCCGCTACTTGCTCGACCGTCTGACCGGTGAGCAGGTCGCCGCAATTACGGCCGCCCTGCTAAAGGCGCCGGGGATCGAAGCTCAGCTCAAGATCGCCATGCC
>NCDW01000122.1 GCA_002280395.1 Flavobacteriales bacterium 32-35-8 | reverse complement strand
AGTCACATCTTGTGATGATAACAATTTTTCTGAATATAACAATAAATCTATTGTTAAAATTACTGGAACTACATTGGATTTTGGAAGTACTATAGTGTCAAGCTCATCTAATGTTAGAACATATACCATTGCCGCGCAAAGCATAAGTGGAAATATTATAATAAGCACAGAGTCTCCTTTTTCTATTTCACGGTCTTTTAATAGCGATTTTGGTACAAGTTTAGAATTACAACCATCAGATTTCAATAAAGAGGCACTTACAATTTATGTAAGATTTAATGCATCTGCTGAAGGTGATTATACAGGTACTATAATACATACATCTCCAGATAGAGATAATATACTTTCAATAAACTTGACTGCCAATGCTGTTTTACCAGCACCAAGTGTTACCATAAATAAACCAAATTTAATTTTTACTGGAGTGGAGGCCGGCCAAGAATCTTTACCTCAAAATTATACAATTTCTACTTTAAATTTAACGTCTTCATTAAACGTTTCAACAGTAAGCCCATTTTCAGTTGCAACTTCAGAAAATGGAACTTATGGAAATTCCATCGATTTTCAACCCTCTGATCTTAACTCTAATATTGTCACCATTTATGTTAAATTCTCTCCAGTTGTTGTAGGGGATGCTCAAGCTGAGATAACACATACTTCAACAGGGATAGATAATATACAACCTATATTGCTTTCAGGGACAACGGCCAATATTTCCACTTTGCAAATGAATGACAATTTTTCTTATAACGTTGGGGATTTGCCCTCCCAAAACCGAACAACTGATGGTGCCACCAATGCTGGCTTAACAGGTTGGGTAAAAGTAAGAAATGCAAACTCTAATTTACCAGTGGTTGATGATAGGTTAATATATAGTGGTTATTTAGCCTCCAATATAGGCAATGCAGTAACATTGGATATGGATGATCCTGCTACTAATAGTAATTTATATGCTTATAATATGTCAGATCAACAAGATCCTGGTGAAATTGGCTCCTATTATGCTTCTTTTATGATTAGAATAGATGCCTTACCAAGCGCTGCATTTAATAGACCTGTCATGTTTGTAGATTGGTTGCCGGACGGCGCAACTCGATTTTTAGGAGCCTTAGGGATTGAATATAATGGAGGGAATCCAAAATTTTCAGTAAGATATAATTCTGAAATAGGAATGAGCTCCATAACGCCAGAAGTTGGTAAAACATATTTGGTAGTGCTTAAAAATGCAGTAACAGATGCCAATGTAACAAATGATAATAATACAGCTTCCGTTTATATTTTTGATGCAGCAAGTATACCAGCACAAGAGCCTGTAACACCAACAGCCACAATAACTGTAGCTCTAGGGGATGATGGTTATGGTGTAAAAGCGGTTGCTTTATTAAGAGATAACGATCGGGCAGGTGTATTTTTAATAGATGGGCTCAGGGTCACTCAAACTTGGACAGAATTATTTACAAATTAGTTGTTGAGTTGGTTATTTTATCCCTGGCTATTATTTTTTAATAGTTGGGGATATTATCTAATTAAGATATAACGACTCAATATAAAGTAGAAATTATCTTGTTTACCAATTATCTACAGTTTAGGAAATAAATAGCTTGGTGTCCATCCAAATCTAATCAATAATAGAAAATTTTAATTAAATAAATTACATTATGAATCGTAGAGAAAACATAAAATCCATTTTGCTGGGGGGTGTTTCAGCTTCTCTTTTAAGTAATTGTATTTTTCCTGGAAACGAAAAAGAGACACAAAAGAAAGAACCACCTTCAAGTCATAATATTAGTAATTGGAATTTGATGCCAGATATGGACTGGGCTGGACCCAAATATTGGGGAAACCGGCTTCAGGACTGGAATATAAATGATGGTTTACTTCAATGTATGGTAGAAGGAAGAGATAGGACATTGCATCATCTTACCATGCAGATCGGTAGTTCCAGGAACAGTTTTAAATCAAAGGTAGCTATTCGTTTTTCAGAAGACCTTACAAAATCAAATCAAAATAAAATAGGTTATGTGGTTGGTTCAAAGAGTTGGAACCTTGAATACAGGGCTTCGGCTATACATGGAAATGGATTGGAAGTAGGGATAAATACATTGGGGAACCTTTTTATAGGGGATGAAGAGTTTAAGCAGAATTCGGTTGACAAAGGTAATCTAACCTCAGGAGTTGTACTTGAAGTTTCTGCTGAACCTCTTGGAGGGGCTTATACGCTATTATTAAGTGTATTTGATAAGTCGGGTAAGATCCTAACACAGTTGGAAAAGAAGGATGTTGACCCAAATGAACTAATTGGAAATATTGCACTGCTGTGCAATTTTAGTGAATTTGATAGCGAAAATACAGATCATTTGGTTTGCTCTTTTGATCAATGGGAACTTTCTGGGGATAAGTTTACGAAAAATGAGGATCAAATTTTTGGACCATTATGTTTTACCCAATATACCAGGCAAAAAAATTTAGTGAAATTAACAGCTCAATTTTGCCCTATTCCTCTTCCTTCCAAAGCTAAGTTTGAGGTGAAACAGGAAGGAAAATGGAAGATGATCCAGGAAGCAGAAGTTAAATATCCATCCTACACAGCTCAATTTAGGTTTGATGATTGGAGCTATGTCGAATCCACTTCCTTTAGGATTTCCTATGACTTTAAATACAAGGATGGTTCTATTGAAACTTTCTATTGGGATGGGACAATATCTAAAGAACCAGTTTCTAAGAAATCTGTAAAAGCTTTTGTTGCCAGTTGTAACCATGATTTAGGCTTCCCTGATCAAGATATTGTGGAATATGCTTCCGTCCATGAACCAGATCTGGTCTTGTTTTTAGGCGATCAATTTTATGAAATTAATGGACATTTTGGTTTTCAAACAGCTCCATTAGAAAAAGCATATCTGGATTATCTTAGGAAGTGGTATATGTTTGGCTGGTCTTATCGCAAGCTTTTTCAGCATGTACCAGTCATAAATCTTCCTGATGATCATGATGTTTTTCAGGGTAATCTTTTTGGAGCTAATGGAATTGAGTTTCCAAAAGCCTCTGCTGATAAAAGATACCCCCGGGATTATGGGGGGTATATGATGCCCCCTGACTGGGTAAATCTTGCTATGACAACACAAACAAGTCATATGCCAGACCCATATGACTCCACCCCCATTGAGCGTGGAATACATGTTTTTTATTCAAATTGGGATTATGGAGGAATAAGTTTTGGAATTGTAGAAGATAGGAAATTTAAATCAGGACCTGCTGCTGTGCTTCCTCATGAGGCTGAAGTTAGAGATGCGTATATAGAGAATCCGGATTATCCTATAAAAGAACGAAGTTTTCCTGATGCTCATCTATTAGGTACAAGGCAAATAGATTTTCTGAAAGAATGGATTGAAAATTGGAAGAATGAAACGGAATTTAAAATTTTGTTATCCGCTGCACCGTTCCATGCTCTTCAAACTCTGCCTGATGAGAAAAGCAACGGGATGCAACCCAGATTGGAAATCCCAGAAAAAGGGGAGTACATCCTAGGTGATATTCCAGTAGCGGATATGGACAGTGGGGGATGGCCCAAACATGAGAGGGATGAAGTGCTAAAATTAATAAAAAAGAGTTTCACCCTTCATCTTGCCGGCGATCAACATTTACCTTCAGTAACCCAATATGGTATTGATGATTACCAAGACGCTGGTTATACCTTTGCTGTTCCTGCTTTGGCAAATAGTTGGCCTCGTCGCTGGTGGCCTCCAATAAATGAACCAATGTTAGGTCAGCCTGGATATACAGGAAATCATGAAGATGCATTTGGAAATAAAGTATATGTAAGAGCAGTGGCCAATCCTTATAAAACGGGACTTGAACCTGCTAGACTTTACGACAGGTCTCCAGGCTATGGTATCGTAACATTCAATAAAATTAGCAGGGATATTGAATTTGAATGCTGGCCAAGATACGTCAATCCAAAGAATAATCCTCAAGGTCAGTTTTTAGGTTGGCCTATAACAGTGAATCAACTAGAAAATAATTTGCCCGTTAAACCTTATTTTCTACCAACCATTAAAGTCACGGGAATTGTAAATCCCTTAATAAAAATCATTGATGATCAAAATGTAACCCAATTGATTTTAAGGATTAATGGAGAAGTATTTCAACCAGTTATGGATAAAGAAGGAGTTTATTCCGTATTGATCGTGGATGAAGTGGGAGAAACTCAGAAGCAATTAGATGGCATAAAGGCAGTTGCCATTTCCAATGGAAGTGAACTAAAGATTTCCATTTGAATTCGCCCGCTATTAATGTTATTACTATAGATAGACCTGATTTATTAAAATAGTTTGTTTGGGCCAGTTATATGAATGGAAATTTTAATGATGAATAGATAAAAAAGGGCAGTTTAAACAGATAATATCTTAATAAAATGTTATTCAGATTGTTAAATTGACATTACTGATTGTGCAATATATTCCATTCCTCTACATAATGTTTCAATAATGGTTATTTTTTTATCGAATATTAAAAATGAACTGTTATAATGAAATATAGGGACAAAACACAATTATATGCAAAATTAAAATCATTTTTTTTGTTAAAGACCAAAATATATTGGTTTCGGCTGAACTTAATAAAATGTAAAATTATGAATGATAAAATTAAAGTCACATTATTGGCTATTTTTCTCAGTCTTTCTTTAGGATTGATGGCACAGCAACCAAATCCTCCAGGACAAGTAAAAAATGGAGAGAAACCTGTAAATGAAGCTTATCTCTTTGCACACATGATGCATGGGGATTATGGTGAGCTTTATTATACAGTAAGTTTAGATGGGTTGCATTGGCAACAACTTAATGATGGAAAACGCGTGTTTGAAGATTATCATGGGCATCCCGATATTGTAAAAGGGCATGATGGTAGATATTATATTGTGGGAAATCAAGGGGATGGTGCTCCCAGTATAAATATTTGGGTTTCTACTAATTTAATTACATGGGAAAAGCATAGTGAATTTACACCAGATCTAAAAAAAACACCAAATTATAATCCACTTCAAAGAATTGGGGCTCCTAAGCTTTTTTATGATAATGCTAGTAATCAATATGTCATAACATGGCATACACCCCATTTACCTGCTACAAAAGAGGATCCAGAAAGATATTGGGCGAGTCAACGTACCCTTTATTTGACTTCCAAGGATTTAAAAACTTTTTCAGAGATACCCAAACGATTGCTAGATTGGGAGATGGGTACTATTGATGTGTTAATCCGAAATGAGGAAGGAAAATATTGGACGATCATTAAAGATGAAACTTATCCCACATTGGATTGGGTGACAGGAAAAACCATCCGAATAGCAAGTTCTAATAATTTATTTGGACCATATGAAAATTTATCGGCTCCAATAAGTCCAAATTTTAGAGAAGCTCCAATGCTAATTCCTTCACCGAACGGTAAAGCATGGTATTTATATTATGAACAATATCCTGGGGTCTCATATGGATTGTCAGTCGCTAAACAATTGGAAGGACCGTGGTATCAAATTTCTGGTTATACCTTTTTTTCAGACTGGGATAAATATACAATGCCCGCAAAGGTGCGCCACGGTTGTATGATAACTATATCAAAAGAGGAATATGACCGTTTGATAGAAAAATTTGGAATTTCGGAATAAAATCAAATGTAACTATAGGATGTTTAAAATCATAATCACAAATATGAGAAAAAAAAATATAATGAGTTTTTTTATAATACTTTTTTCTATATACAGTTATGGTCAAACGGATACTTATACCAATCCAATTTTGCCTACTGGAGCCGATCCGTTTAGTTTTTATCATAATGGGTTTTACTATTATACAAATACGATGTATAATGAAATCAAAATATGGAAAACAAAAAATTTAGCTCACCTTTCTGATGCCGAAAGTAAAACAATATTTGTGCCACCAAAGGGTAAACCTTTTTCTGAACATTTGTGGGCGCCTGAGATTCACTTTATTCAAGGAGCTTGGTACTTGTATTTTGCTGCTGATGATGGAAATAACGATAACCATCGTATGTACGTGATGATGAATGATTCCGAAGATCCCTTTCAAGGGGAATGGGAATTAAAAGGAAAAATTGCAGCCAAACCAGACCGATGGGCTATCGATGGAAATGTGTTTGAACATGCCGATCAATTATATATGATTTGGTCAGGATGGGAAGGTAACATTAATGGTCAACAAAATATTTACATCGCTAAAATGACAACTCCCTTTACCATTGATGGTATAAGAGTCTTAATATCAGAACCTACACAGGTATGGGAAAAACAGGGCGATTTGAAAAATCCTCCACATGTAAGTGTAAATGAAGGGCCACAATTTTTAGAGCACCAAGGAAAAATATTTATTGTGTTCTCAGCAAGTCATTGTTCAACTGATTTTTACTCTTTGGGGTTATTGGAATTAGAAGGAAATGATCCCCTAGCACCTCATGCTTGGAAAAAATATCCTTATCCAATTTTTACCAAATCGGAAGAAAATTCTGTATACGCACCAGGGCATAATTCATTTTTTAAATCTCCTGATGGTACTGAAGATTGGATATTATACCATGCGAATGGAAATCCTGAAGAAGGATGTGGACAAAAGCGATCGCCTCGTATGCAAAAATTTAGTTGGAATGAAGATGGTTTCCCGAATTTTGGAATACCAAAACCAGCTTGGGTTTCCATTCCTCTTCCGTCAGCTAATAATTAAACAAAGAATTATAAAAATGTCTATTAAAAATCTAAACTATATGTAAGGTCAATTTTATAAAAGGAATTAAAAGAATTAATGATTTCAATATCTGTATAAACGATGAAAATTATATCAAGATCAATTTGTTTTTAACAGTTCTCCTATTGCTATTTAGCTGTGTACAAAA